>NZ_JBKOOL010000059.1:0-30787 GCF_046764065.1 Nocardia sp. NPDC002869 | reverse complement strand
CTCTCTAGGGGGTTCAGAAATTGTGCGATCTCCAGACGCCGAATGGCCCCGGCGCCAGCGGCGCCGGGGCACTGAAAGGGGGAATTACTTCGTCTTCCGACATGGAACCGATACGTCGGCGATCACCCGGACCACAGATCTCATGGGTGACCCGACGGGCAACGCCTCCCTTCTCCTCATTTCCTCTTTCCGGGCAACTTCATAGTGCTGCCCGGCGGGCGGTAGGACCGTCGTACTTCCTGGTCCCTTGGCCGCGCCCGCCGGTCTTACCTCACGGGCAGTTCCATTATCTCCCGTGCCGTTCGGACACTTCCTTCGCTACCAACGACAAACAAATTACCTCACATACTCATGAATGTCTACTCTGGCCGCTACAGATTTTCTGAAGAGTCGAACGTGCGCCTCCCGCCGCACGTGGTCGTTGCCGAGCATTCGGCCGGCGTCCGGCGACTTGCACCGGTCCCTTGATGAATCTGCCAGGCGGGCACCCAACACAGAGCTGGTCGGAGGCTCCGTCACTGCCCCCGCGGCTGACGCCGACGCGCCGGCGGGTGCTCCATCGCCACGGCCGCCGCAACCTCCCGTAACGAGTGCTGCGACGACCGAGTGAACTCCAAGCCATCCTCGGCCCATATCAGGACGGGCTCGGGTGGGCTGTTCGGGTGGGAGGGCGGAAGCCGATCCGGCCGGGAACCTATTGCGCCGGCGCCTCTCCGGAGGCGGACGATCTCGTCGACCCACCGCGCGGATCGCGATCATCCGATATGCGCTGTGCACCCCCGCTCCACGGTGTGGGTCGCGCCGGGATGCGAGGCTCGGACGCCTGCAGTGCGGCAAGGTCCTCGTCGAGCTCGACTCCGTCCTCGCCACCGAGGAAGCGATACTCCTCTCGCGGAAGCAGCCCTGGAATCTGCGGTACGGTACCGGCCTCCGTAACCGGCGCTTCGATGCCGACGCCATCGGTCTTGCCGCTCGATTCGGACGAGCGTGCCGCGGCGATTGCGCCCGCGAAGCGCGTGAGTGCCTCCTTCAAGTAGCCGTAGTCCGAAGTGGAGGGCTCCTCGCCATGCCCATAGGTGCGCGTCAGCAACTCGGCCTCTTCTGGTTCGAGGGTGGCCAATGCGCTATCCCACTGTTCGCGAGTCGCCTGCTCTACGGCCTCGAGCCAAGCGTCGGGAATATAAGGGCCCCGGCCCGCGGCGGTTGACGAGTAACCGGCCAGCTCGACGAGCTGGATCAGGACCGCCTGCCGCCACCGGGCGACGGGTGATCCGGCCCGCCCGTTGGCGCGTGCAGATCGAGCACCCCGCGGATCTTCGGCGAAGAACTCCGAGGGATCGTTCGACCGACCGGGCCGGGCACCGATCGTGCCCGGTGACCGGGGGCCCAGCCCGTCCGGCGCGGGAGCAGCGGACGGCCGGCCCTCTCCGGCAACAGAAGCCGAGCCGAGAACTCGGTTGATCAGGCGAACAGCGGCAGCGGGCGCTTGTGTCGCCTCCGCGAACTCCGACGGTTGCAGCAGCCCGGGATAGTCGCGCTCCAACCGCCGCAACCGGACCATGGCCTCGAACGGAGCGAACCGCACCTGCGCAGCGGGAGAACCGAATTCCGCGGCCATCGCAGGCTTCACAATCGCAGCCAACGCCTCGACCAGGTCGTACACCGCGGTCCGCTCCAACTCCCGGACCATGGACTCCGCCATACCCAACTGCGCCGCCGTCTCGGCAACCGACCGCAACTCTTTGAACCGCGATTCGATCACCCGCCGTGCGGACCCATCCAGCCGGCCGAGCGCACCATGCAGCTCGTCACTCATCGCGGCTGCCAGTACTCGACCATCCAAGCCCCAGGACGCCTGGTGGTCATGGAACATGAACGCGCACAGCAACTCGCGGCGCAGCAGAACGAACCTGCTTCGCTGGTACCCGAGCCGATCAGCCGTCGCGAGCACTTTCTGCCGCGTCTCGGGAGCCACATCGGGAGAACCGTTGAGTGCCCTGCTGATCCCGGCAGGACTTGCGTTGACCTGCTCAGCCAGGTCCGCGGTGGTGGGTGTGCGGTATCCACCGGCGACCCAATGCCCCGCCACTGTCTCCAGGGGAAGCTTCGCCACAGACGACTGGGCGAGGTGCGCCAGCCGGTCGTAAACGCTTTTCTGTTCGACGCCTGTGCTTTTCGCTATCTCGTCGATGGGCCAGCCGTACCCGAAATGCAGTTCTGCATACAGTGCCTCCGGTCCGGACATATCCGGAAAATGCGGTATCGCAGCATCCGGGTCGCGAAGGGCAACCCGCAGTAACGCCAGGGCCCGCGACGCCGCACCGACGGAGTCCTCCTCCTTCGAAACAATGCCGTGAACTCGGTTGATCAGGCGAACAGCGGAATAGGGCGCTTGTACCGCCTCCGCGAACTCCGACGGTTGCAGCGCATCCGGATAGTCGTGCTCCAACCGCCGCAACCGCACCACGGCCTCGAACGCAGCGAACCGCACCCCCGCAGCAGGAGCACCGAACTTCCCGGCCACCGCAGGATCCACAACCTCGGCCAACGCATCGACCAGGCCACGCACCGCGGTCCGCTCCAACACCCGGGCCAAGGACTCCGTCATGCCCAGCAGCGCCGCCGTCTCGGCAACCGATCGCAACTCCTCGAACCGCGATTCGATCACCTGCTGCTCGAGCATGCCCAGCCGGCCGAACGCATTTTCCAGCTCGGACCTCGTCGCCGCGGCCAGCACTCGACCGTCCAGTCCCCAGGCCGCCTGGCCATCATGGAACATGAACGCGCACAGCAACTCCCGGCGGTACCTGAGCCGATCAGCCGCCGCGAACACCTGCTGCCGTGTTTCGGGGCCCACACCAGGCGAACCGTTGAGCGCGTCATCGGCCTCGGCAGGACTTGTCCCGGCCTCCCGCGCCAGATCCTCGATCGTCAAGGCGTGGCCTGAACGGGCACCCTGATAACTCGCCGCGATCTCCGGGGGAAGTTTCCCGGCCGACAGCCGGGCAATACGCTCCAGCCCGTCGTGGACCGCGCTCTCGGTGTCGCCCGTGCTCGCCGCTACCTTGGCGATGGGCCAGCCGTACCCGAAGTGCAGTTCCGCATACCGTGACTCCGGCCCGGGCAGACTCGCGAAATGCGGTATCACCAGATACGGGTCATGGAGAAGGGCCACCCGCAGCAATGCCGGTGAGGGCGGCGCAGCATCCGAGTCGGAGCCTTCGCCCGTTTGTTCCGATTTTTCCCCGAGCGCACCGGTCGGCTCAATCCGCGGGGAATGAGTGGCGTCGTCATTCTGGGCGAGTGCGATGTCCGCCGGATATGAGTCGGGTTCTTCCGGTATCGCCGGAACATCCTTACCGACAGCGTCTGCCACAACGCGCAGCAGTTGTCGAACGGCAGCCTGATTGACCAGCGGAGGATTCGCGACGTCGGCCGGGTCGCCGCCCGCCCAGAGATTCTGCCGCAACCACCGGTCATACCCCGTGTCGGCCAGCGCTGCCATTGCCTGCCGGGCGGCCTCTGCCGGGATCGGTTCCACCAGCAAGCGGTAGGCCGGGCTCGACTCCATCCCCTTGCGCCGCAGCACCGCGGCGACACCGGCGCACACATGGCGGAACACCATGCGGTCGACTACGTCCCGAGCTATCGCGCGCAGCCATTCCTCGACATCCCGCCCAGGCGCATCGGGCCCATTCGGATCGAAGGCGAGATCGAAGACCTCCCGCAAGATCTGCTCGACCAGCTTCCGCTGATCGGGCCGGCCGGCCATCGCCCCTGCGATCAGCACAGCGATACTGCGGTAGAACCGCCGCCACAGTTGTTCTCTCGCCGTCTCGTCGCCGGCACGCGCAGCCGACAAGAGCGCCAGTGGTCCCGCAGCGGCAGCGGCCGCCCGGTCCGAGGGGCCTTGGCCGGGTCGAGATCCGATCGGGCTGTCGCCTTGCCCGCCGCGATCCGGGGCCGAATCGGACGCAGGCGGGCGAGGGGGATCCCACAGCCGGCTTCCGTCCTCGTCACGGGTGAACGCCGGGTCGATCCGGCCGTTCCGGAGCGCCCGGGCAACCTTTTTGGCCAGCGCCTCCTTCGAGCGGGCCCGCAGACCCCCCGCGAACATCCACGCCACGGCCTTGCCCGTGTCCGCGGCACGATAGAGATGAGCGAGTTCGAACCGGTTCCACCTGTTCGCGTCATGGTTCTCCCGCATCTGGACCTGGATCACTACGCCGCCGACCACGATCTCGTGCGACGTGGAGGCGAACGGGATGTCCGGGGGTGCGTCCCGCCACCGTGCGCGGGGACGATGCTCCTCGGTGAGCATCCGGATAACGGCCGCACGCGCGCTGGTGTCGTCGACGTCCTCGGTGATGTCGATCCGCGCTTCCAGTTCATCGAGGGTGGTCGAGGAACTGAACCCGCCGAGCGACTCCATCCAGGTGTCGAAACCGATCCGATCCGCCTGCCGACCCGCGAGCAAGGCCTCGGCGTACGCCATCATCAGCCGAGCGCCGATCTCGGCGTTGCTCGGGCGGTACTCCTTGCTCTCGAACTGGAAGTCCACTTCTCCGTCCGCATGCGGGCTGACCGTTATATAGGCGACGTTGTAGGGCGACGAGCGCGCCAACGCGCCGGCGAACTCCGCATGCTCGGCAACCAGCTCACGCCGAGCCCGCTCGTGCCGGCCCTCCGTGGCAACAATGAGCAGCGTGGGCTTCCTGCCGCGCTCGGCCGGCACCAGCTTGGCATGGTCGGTGAGCCAGATGCCCCCTTCATACTTGCGATACCGATGCTCATGGTGGCGGCGGGTCGCTTCGTCGTCGAGTACCTGCCGTGCGTCGTCGAGTTCGGCGACCACCGCGTCGAGGCGGATGATCGCTTCGGCCCGCTTCCGGATGGCCGCCGCGCGCTGTCGATCCGCCGGTCCCAGCCGTTGGGCCAGTGACCGTAGGGGATCGTCGGCGGGGAGCCGGGTCGGGTCGTCGAGGATGGTCGCCGACAGGTCCGCCAACTGCGCCGGATCCACTTCCAACGCCGCGGCCAAGGCGCGCCACTGCTCGTCCACTGCCCGGCGCGCCTCCCGCAGCGTCGCCGAATCCGGCGGCACGCGGGCGTGGTCACTCGCTTCGCCGACCTGCCCGAGCAGCAGCCAGATCCGCTCCTGTAACAGCCCGAAGTCCACGACAGCCGGGCGGTTGTCGCCCAGTGCCGGCCGCGGCGGCATCGGCATCGGCTCTGTCATTCTGTGGGTGAGTGGTGCGCCTGCGCCGTGACCGTCCGACCCATCGTCGGGGTCGTGCCCGGTGGGCCTGCCAGTGATCTTGCTGCCGCGTTGCGGCCGTGGCGCTTTGGGATCTTGGGGGGAATCCTTGTTCAGGTCTTCGCGTGTTCCGTCGGGATTATCGATCAGCTGGTAGACGAAGATCTTCTTCGCATCGGCGAAGTCCTCATCGAATTTCTCGGCGGTCCGGACGCGGGGGATTTCATCGTCCTTGTCCACTTGGTTTATATCGTAGAAGATGGTGGTATTACCAGCGATTTCGGCAAGAATCAGATGCATCTTCTTATTGCCGTAGTCGACGAGAATGTAAGTCTTGCCGTCGGTATTCTTTTCGGCGATATCGACAACCTCTTTTTTTACATCATCAATCTTCTTGGCGTCGATTACGATGGGCCGGGAACCGTCCACCAGTTTCTCGAATCTGGAGAGGTCGTCCTCTTTGCTGAGTTTTGCTCGCAGATCGAGGAAATCTCGGAGCTTTTCGAGTTTGTTCCGGTCGTCATATGAATTGCGGTTCCGGTCGGGGATCAGGGTAGCGATTTCCGCTGTGCGGTCGAGGCACTCGTCGTCGCGTCGTTGGTTGACGCGCGGAGACATACGGGGTGGGCCGAGGATTTCGAGGCCGTCGGAGGGTACCGACAGGTTGCGGTCGGGTAGGGCGAGGGGTGAGAGCTTGCCGTCGACGCGTTCGAAGCAGGCGATATAGGCTTCGGCCTCGTCGATGTCCTCGATCGCGCGGAACGACGGTTTCCATCGTTCGCGGGTGCGAACCCGCGGGACGCGCTGGTCGTCGGCATCACGCTTGTTCGGCTTCCGGAGGTCACGGTTGTCCGGTTCGGGGACCGTGACGTCGAAGATCGTGGCGCCTTTGCCACCTGTGTCGGTGATGAGGGAGGGCCGGACATCATCGCCGTCGGCGACGAGGAGAAAGACGGTATCGACACGGTTGTTCGGATCTTCGACGAGGTCGAGGACGTGAGCGAGAGGGTCGACGGTGTCGGGGTCGAGGTGGGTTTTGGTGAATTGGGTCAGGGCGGCATTCTCGTTGGTCGCGGAGTCGGGCGTGATGGCCGCTCGGAAATCTCGTACAGTATTTCGGCCTTGTTTCGGTTCGGTCGCATTGTCGAGGCCGAGCGCGGCGGCGGCTGCGGCGACCTGGTGGATGCCGTCCAACATTTTCGACCGTCTGCGTCGTCGAGAGTGGGATTCAGTGGCGCTCGCGATGGTATATGCACCGAGTGCCGAGCTGACGGCAATGCTCATGGATTGGCCCCCCATCAGCGCAACCGCGGCGCCACTGAGCCCCCAACCGATCTTATGTGCAGCCTGCGTCTGCACTTGACTGACGCCGCTCGCCGCTGCGAAATGTTTTGCCGGGGTAGATTTTCTGATGTAGGTATTGAGCGGTATCCCGGCAGCGCCTTGGACCATCCATCCGGCCGCAAGTGCTGCCGACGACAGAAAGACGCTATCCGACGCGGCCAACACGACCGAGGTTCCGGTCAAGGCCGTCATTCTTGTGAGGCGAAATGTGTTCAAGCTGAATTTTTGCAACCATCTATCCGGTACCCGGTTTCCGAGCAGGGCAGCGCTGGGAACCAGCGCAAACGCCGCCCCCTGCTGGAATCCGGTGAGACCGGAGCCGAGAACCAGGTCCGTGAATTGTATTCCTTGCATGCCCATGTACAGATTGGAGACCATAACGTGCACGCTGATTCGCCGCTGTTCACGGGGGCGGTAACGTTCTCGTATGCCGTTGGATACCGAATTGCGCAGTGCGTGCGCGATCGTCTCGTCGCTATTTCGGGTGGGCGCATTATCCGGCATATTCTTCAGTGAAGCCAAATTCTGGATACTGAATGTCAACCCCAGGGCTGCGGCCGGCCAAGTGTCGGCAATCAGCAATAACGGTGCGGCGCTTTGCGATATAATTCTGGGGACGTTCATCTTGAGGTTGTTGAAGCGGGCCACCGCCTCTTGTGAGCCTTCGAACGCCACTTTGAAGTACTTATTTGATGCGGCGTTGTACACAACGCCGCCACCTATTGTCAAAGCAATCGATCCGGCAACTACCGGGACGGTGTACGAAGTATCGGCGGCCAGCGCGCCGGTCGCGGCCAGCCACCCCAATGCAGAGGCGATACCACCACCGGCCATCAGCTTCTTCCGTGAGTAGTTATCGGCCATATATCCCGCGATCAGTGGACCGATAAATGCCGGCGTACTCGCGCCCATCATGATCCAGCTGCCGGATTCCGCTCCCATTTCGTTCACCATGTACAACAGAAATGTCGCGCTGCCCACTTCGGCACCAATCGAGTTCAGGAACTCGGCGCTCATACGACGTCGAGCGTCGGAGTCGGTGCGAATCAACTGTGAGAGCGATTTGCTTTTTGTATCGGCCTCCTTGGTTCCGGTGGGTTCGGCATTCGAGAGGTTCGCCTCGGCGGCGGGTGCCGAAGCGCTCGGCGATATCGCCGAATTCCCCGATTGTTCGGGACTCTGTGCTTGCGCGTCCGGTTGGTCGGGATGCGGGGTGGCGGCCTGCTCTGCTTCCTGATCCGGGGACGGCTTCTGGTTTTCGGGTTCCTCTTGTCCGCCCAGGGGGCCGCCGCCACCGGTGGCATGCAGGACCGCGAGCTCTCTGATGTTGGTGGTCAGTTCCGCTGGGCGGATCCCGTCGTCCCAGGGACGGTCTGTGTCGAGTTCGGTCGAGAGGGGGCCGACCGCCCACGTTGTCGGCCGATTCTCGGTATTCGGGGACGATTCGGCCGGCTTGCCCCGTGGGGGCGCCAGCTGCGAGGAAGGTGTTACCCGTGGTTCGGCGTAGCGATTTTCGGGTTCACCGAATCTCTTGTCCGGGTCCGTTGGCTGACGTTGCCGGTCCCCGGGCGCCCTGTGCGGCATCGGCTCTACCGGATCCGGTTCGTGTCGGAACTCCCGCAGTTGCCGCAGAATCTGCGCCAACCGCGCCAGCTCGACCTGATGGCGCCGGAGCTCGAGCCGTTTCTGTTCCTCGCCCTCGGGCAACGTCACCTGGTCCAGACGCGTCAGGTCGGTCCCTGCTCGGACAGCCAGCCGGTCGAGTTGTCCGTCGATGAATTCCCGTCGACGCGTGACCTGTTCGAGCAGCTCTGGGAAACCGAGTGCACTTCCCGGCTCGGACCGCGCTCCCCCGGCCATCAGATCGTGTCGTCTCATCAGTTCGTCGCGCTCACGCTCCAGCCTGCCGATCCGGTCGGTGGTGCCTGCCGCCTCGGCCTCCTCCGCGGCGGTGACCGGCCGCTCGGTGACTTCGGCCCAGCCCTGCTCGGTCCACTGCACGCTCTGTCGTGCGATTTCGAGGTCGGCGCGTACCACCACTGCCGTGCCCGCACGTCGGTCGAGCTCGGCGAGCGCGGCCCGGCCCCAGCCGCTCCAGCCGACACGAGCCAAGGCCGGATCGAGTGCCCGCAACTGTTCGCGCAGGGCGTCGATCTGTGACCAGGACATTCCGTCGGTGTCGAAAGAAATCTCACGGCGCCCGTCGATCTCGACAGTGCGTAACTGCTCCCACAGCCGTCCCAGCGTCTCCGGCAGCACGGTGATGTCGAGATTCCCGAAAAGCGACGGATCGGTCCGTCGATAGCCGGTGCCATACTGCACGGGCTCACTCCGGCCGGGGCCGTAACACAACACGTCGGCCGCCCGGCGTGCCCGCTCCACTGTCTCCGGATCCCCTGCTCTCGATGCCGTGGCGTACTGGGCGGCCAGCTCCATCAGCTGCGCGCGTGTGTCCGCGGCCATCGGGTGTACGGCGGTTCCGGCCCCGGTGAAGACGAAACCCGTCACCTCCGGAATATCGCCGGATATGTCGAGCTGCATCTCCTTCAGCACAACGCCGTCGCGGCCGACGGCCACGATCCGATCGCGGATATTGGCCAGCGCGCCGATCTCACCGGCGGCGCCGGACAGCGCGACGGCCCCGCCGTCACCCAACGCCTCCACCACCCGGCATACCTGCTCGATGCCGCCGGTGAAGGTGCGCGGTTGAGAACCGAGCGCGGCGGCGACCGCGAATTCCGGGGCGCCGTGCTCGCCGCTGTCCTCGCCGAGCGGACGGATATCCGGGTTGCGGGTCAGCGCCATGGCCAGCGTTACTACCGCCGGACCGTGGAACCGGGCTCGGTCGGCCGGGCCCGGCTCGGACTGCGGCCGTCCCGCGAGCCCGGCGGCGATCTGCTCGTCCAGCTCCCGCACCTGCCCGGCCAACCGGTCGAGTTCGGCGGCGATCCGGACCAACTCCGGCAACCGCTCGGCGAGAGGGGCCGGCGCCGGGAGGTAGAAACTACTCGGCCGCTCCGCAGGCAGGGACGGAGTCTGCGCCATCCGGTCCAGTTGCTGCCGGCTCAGTGTATCCGGGTCCAGACCGAGCTTCGTCGCCAGTTTCCGGTATTCGGTGGTGGTGGCATATTGCTTCAGCATCACCGACGTCCGACGGGCGGCGAGCTCGGACAATCCGTCCTGCTGCTGCGCGGCGGTCGCTGTGTGCAGCCGAGTGACTTCCGCACCGCGCTGTCGCGCCGTGCCCGGGTCGAACAAGGGAATGCGGTCCCACGCCCCGCCGACAGGGTGCACCGGCCGTTTGTCCGGCCCGAAGAAGACACCCTCCACCTTCGAACGGAAATAATCCTTCGGAGCGAATTCCCGCAGCACTCCAGTGCTGCGTTCGATCTCCACGATCGTGCCATCGATATTCGACAGCACATACTGCTCCGCGTCCCCGCGGGACGTATCCGATACCAGCGCAACCGCGCCCGGGCCCAGTCGACGCAACTCCCAGACCAGGTACGTCTGCCCCGGGTAACGCAGAACCCGGGCGAGCACACTGTCGGCCAGATCGTCGGGTGCGGCGCCGAAATCGGGGTGGTCGGGGCGGCGAACCCAGTCCGCACCGACCAGGTCGGCGAACGTTTGCAGCGCCCCGACCAGGCTCGCGTGCCGTCCGAGACCGGCCTGTCGCGGGTCGATCCCCGCTGCCTCCACCAGCCGCGACAGCTCGCGGTCCGCCTCGGTCAACCGATCGCGCGCTTCCCGGTACTGCCGGGCGGCTTCCCGCTGCTGCGCGCGTTCGCCGGGGCCGGCCTGCCGGTAGGACCGCCAACCCAAATCATTTTCCGCGATGTCGTGATCGCGCCATCCGCTCAGGTCCACGGTCCGGGCGTCCCAGTACCCATACCGCAGCAGTGCCGCGGTGTGCTCCCGGCGCGCGTCGGCCAACCGCGCGTAGAGCTGCTCGGTCACGTCGAGATCCCGCAACCTGTCGGGCGAGTCCGCCGACTGCTCGGAGGCGGCCTGCTCGGCGCGCTCTTCACGCCACAGCCGCCGGGCGATATCGGCGGCGAACTGCGCACCGGCCAACGGCACCGTCCGCTCCGGCCGGTGTGGGACACCGTCGTCGAATCCGAGCGCGGGAAGCATAGTGCCGAACCGATCGAATGGCGACGCGGAAGCGGTGTTGCGACCCCGTTGCGCTTGGCGATCGTTCGATCCAGAACCCGGTTCCTCCGACCGTGGCCTCGCACCGATGCTGTCGGAGCGCGGAAGCCCTGTGGACTGGTCGGGCAATGATGCGGTGCGTGCGTCGCCAGGCGTGCCGGTCTTCGCTCGACTCCAGGGCGACTGTGCCGCCGCATCGGGCGTTTGTCCCCGATTCGTCGTCTGCGGCCGGTCGGCTGCCGGGGACAACGGCGCGGTGGGGCCGGTAACGGTACCCGGCCGGGAGGTGTTGCCGCTCTGCCGCGGTGCCGGTGCCGGTGCCGGCTCGCTCGGCACCGAGGTCTTCCCGGCTCGTGTCGGCGCGGCAGCGTCCTTGCTCTTGTGGGCACGCTCCTCGGCATGCAGTGCGGCCAGACGGCTTCGGTCGGAATCCCCGACCTTGCGCCGCGCATCGGCCAGTACTCGTCGTACCTCATGCTCGGACATGCCGGATTCGGCGGCGATCTCGGTATGGGTTCGCCCTTGCCGCACCTGTCGCAGAACCGCTGCCTCCGTCGGGGACAAGCGCTGGGCGAGCGCCTCGTCGCGGCTGCGTCCGGCGGTCGTGTCGGATCTCGACGCGGCGAGCCGGGCGATAGCTTCCTCGTCGAACGTATCGAGCGCGCCCACGATTCGCGGCATGGCCGTGACCAGAGTGGGCGACCCGATATCGGGCAGCGCACGGTTGACATGCTTATCGACCGTGCGGGGCGAGAGGCCGAACATCGTCGCGATTTCGCCTCTGGTGCGTCCGCGCGACAAATGCGCGAGGACGACGATCTGGCGCGGCGTCAGCCGCTTGCCGAGGTCGGCCAGTGGCGATTGTGGCTGCACCAAGCCGCGCCGCGTGGCTTCGGCGGCGATCAGATAGCGCTTGTTCGCGATGCCGAGCGCCGAGGCCACCTCCCCCACGTACTTCGATGCCTGCTGCCCACCCAGTGCCGCGGTGATCCGCGCATTGTCCCACCCGTCGGTGATCCACCGCAGTACCCGCAGGTGGTCCCCGCTCAGTTGCGTTTCGTCAGCGGCATTCCGGCTCGCCGTGGACGCGCCGGTCACATCGTCGGGGTTCACAGTCTGGACCGATGCCCGCTCGGTGACATCCGCGCCGAAGTATTCGGCCGGCTGGGCGATGGGGCGGGGGTCCTCGGTCGACGGCCCGGTCGTAGGCTCCGCCTGCCCGGGTTTACCCGTGGTCTGCGCATCCGCCACCCGCTGCTTGGTTCGTGACCACGGAGAGTGCGGGGGCCTCGCGCCGATGGCGGGATCGGTGGGGTCGTCGGGGGACAACGAGGGGGTTGGTGTGGCGGTGTTGTCGTGATCGCCGGGCGTCCGGTCCGATCGCGCGCCGATCGCATCGGTAGGTCCCTCGATCAGGACGGCGGTGAGGTTGTCGTTGGTCTGCTTCGCGGCGATCGCGCCCTGGATGTATGCCTGGGCGGCGCCGAGCAGCGTGCCGGACCGAGCGAAATCACCGGCGACCGTTTCGGCGACCGATTCGGCGGTGTTGCGGGGATTCGACGGGCTACCGGCGAGATGTTTGATCGGTCCGTCGGTGAACAGGCCCACGATTCCGGGACCGGTGGGTTCGAATACCTGCGGCTGCGGTGGTTGCCACTCCCGCTGCCAGCCCTTACCGAGACCGGTGAGCGGTTTGTCGGCCTCGGGCCGGCCCATGGCCTCGCGTTCGGTGATGTCGAACATCTCCATGTACTGCCGGACGTAGGTGTCGGGCTCGGTGAGCTCCCGGGATGCGCCGTCGTCCAGGCTGATCCACACCGCCCGGGCGTCGCCGCGCGAGTCGGTGATGACCTGGGTAGGGGTAACCAGTGCCGCCACGATGGTCGCTTTGGGGGAGTCCACGTCGCTGGTCTCGGCGAATTCTTCGGTGGCGATCAGATCCAGCACTGCCTGCTGGGCGGCCTCGACCGCCTCGGCGACCACTGCGACCGGATCCCACCCGGCGCCCGCTTCGGCCGCCGCCGCTCGCCGCGCCAGTACTTCGGCCGCCGCCTCCGACCCCACCTGGGCCGCGCGTTCCGCGCCTTTCGAATGGGAGACACCATCGGTCACAATCGCGAGGGTCATCCGCTCACCCGAGACGGTCGCGGTCGCGATGGCGAAGGCATCCTGATTACGCCGGTGACGTTGCTCTGCAGATTTGCCGCCGATATCGGTGACACCGGCGGCATGCCCCAGATCCAGCTCTCGGCGGGCGCGACCATCGGTGCTCTGGGGCGTCACGGCCGGATCGGCGGTGGGCATTTCCTTTCCGTGCACCGCGGCCACTGCGAACTCGCTGAAATTCGGTCCCGCCTCGTCGAATTCGAACCATATCGTGGTCGTGCCGTCCGGGCGGCGATCGATGCCGAAGCGGTGGGCCATGTAGCGGAGCCGCCCCGCGACAACGCTTTCGGAATATTCGTTGAGGTGGGACGGCGGCACCGGGCCGACGTCGGATACGTCGAAGCGAAGTATCCGAGCCCCCCGGGCTCCCGACTTCGTCGCCGAAACCATCCCGCCACGCCGCGCATGTGTGTACATCGACACCAAGTTCGACCCGAGAGTTTCGGCGGAACGCGCTTGATCCGCGTTGGCCCAATCGGCGACGAACTGGCGGATATCCGCATGAGCGGTGCCGATGGCATGCTGCCTGCCGGTCGAGTCCTGATCAGCGACCGTGGTCAGCTGCAGCTGATTTGTGCCGACCGCAGCGGTGCGGTCGGCGGGCGAGTGCTGCCCGCCAGGTTCCCGGTACCCGAGTTTTGTGGGCTGAACCGGGGAACGAGGGCCTTTCTGTGCCGCGTAGGTTTCCGGCGTACCGAGGTGAAGAAGCACATCGGATTCCCACGAGCGGAATCCTCGGTCCGCACCATTCACCTCCGCCAGATCGGTGACGAAGGTTTCGTCCCCGAGGCCGAGACGGCGCGCGACGTCGTCGACGACCTCCCGCATACCTGGTCGGCCACCCCACATCGCCACGGTCCTGGTAGCGAATCCGGCGTCGGTCAGTCGTTCCGCCAGTGAAATGCCATAGGCACCGGTGACGTACGACCACATCCGCTGTTGCCTGGTGAGGTGATCCAGGCCCACCAGGATCGCCATTTTCGCGCCCGGCGCCCGCATGGTATCGGTGATGACCTGCGCCATCCGCGATTCGCGTACGTCACGCAGGGGCGACCCCTTCGGTGAGGATGGTTTTTCCACATCGAATGGAACGACGGTGATCCCGGCGGCGGCCATGGCCTTGACTGCGCCGGCCCAATTGCCGAAGCCCGGACCGCATTGGATCCCGGTCAGGTCGACCTGCTCTCCCGCGTTCAGGGCGTCGAAGACCGGATTCGGAGGTGCTTCGATGCCGTAGTGGGTGACGCCGGCGGCCCGCAATGCCGCCGCCTGTTGCTCGAGGAATTCCGGTCCTGCCGGGTTGGTATGGGTCTCACCGAAAAGCACTATCTGTGCGTCGGCGACCAATTGGGCCACACTCGCCGGCTGCCGGGCGAGCATGGTGCGTGCCAGCAGTTGGATGTGCGGAGGATCCTCGGCGAACTGGTCGGCGAGCGCCGACTCTACCGGGGCGGTGGACGACGCGTGCGCATCCCTTGTGGTGCCGGGTAGTTCCACGTCGACCGGGCCGCGAGGATCGGTGGGGGTCATCAGCCGGTCGAGTTCACCGACAGCGGCTACGGCGGCTCGATGGCGTTGTTCGGCGGCTGCGGCCCGCTGTTCCAGCTCGGTCGATCGGTCGGCGCTATCCGTCGCCTCCCGCATCAGCGAGGATTGCAGGGGTGACGGATCGAGGGCGCGTGGGTCCGAGTCGTGGGGGATGGTGTCGATCAGCGACCGGTACTGCTGGGAGTAATCCTTCGGTGACGTGCGCTCCAGCACGGTGATCAGCGCATCGAGCCAATCAATCTGTTTCACCAGCGATTCGTACTGCCGGGCCGACCGCGCGAGTTCGTGTTCGTCGGTGTCATCGACCTCGTCCACATATTGGCCCGCGTCCCGCATGTGGTCGAACAATGCGGCGTACACCAGGTGCACCTGACCGACGACCGAGCCGTCGAGACGGCCGAGCATGCGGACGGCTTCGTCGTGGCGGTCGGTATCGCGGGCCGCGGCCTCCACCGTGGCCGCGATCGAGCTGACGGCGGAAAGTGCAGATCGGCGTCGGGTTTCGGCTTCGGCATCGGCGCGGGTGCGCGCCATCGCGGCGGCGGCGTTCTCCATTTCCTCGACCGCGTTCGCGAATTCGAACAACTGCCGGGTCCGCGCGGTCGCGGGCGTATTCGCCTGCTCGGCCGCCCGCAGTTCCGCGAGGCGTGTTCGGATATTGGCGACCGGAACCGCGGCGACCGACGGACCGTTGCTCGGTGACGGTCGACGTGCCGCGTCCTCCGATGGCCTGCTGCCGATGCTGTCCGGCGCGGCACCGGTTTGGTTGCGCGCAGATCCCGGAATCGGGCCCCATTCGTCGGCCAGGACGAACCCGTACACATGGACCAGGCCGTCCTCGTCGGCGAATGCTCGAGTAGCGACATATCGAGTCCCGTGCATGAGCAGGACTTCCGGAGTGCCAGTGGCGGATTCGGTGCCGAGCATGGGAGTGCCGGCGGGCACCCGCAGATGGACGATATCGGAATCCTGTTGGCGGGCCGATGGTGTGCTGCCCATTTCGCCGCACAGGTAGCCTTGGGCGTCGCACAGTTGGCCGCGCATGGACGCCGGATCCGCGTTGTCGGCCGAGTCCAGTACGGCCTCGGCGACGACCCAGGAATCCACGGTTGTCCGGTTGCTCAGGATGGCGGCATCGAGGTGTCGCACATGCGGCCGGGCCGGATCGTCGGCCGTCTTCTCTTCGTAGGGTGTCGCCACATACCGGCTGACCGCCGAATATCCGAACAACGAGGTGCTGTTGGCGTCCTGTTTCGCCCACTGGATCGACTCGGCCTGCTCGGCCGCGATGGTTCCGAGGTGTGTCCGGGCGTACTCTGCACCGGTGGCGGGGTTGTCGAAATCCAGGGTGCTCTCGGATAGTTCGGCCTTGGCGACGGCATGTTTCTCCGCATCGGAGAGCGCGTCGAATTCCTCGGCAGTTCCCCGCCAGGGGCGATAGAAAGGCATTGTGTCGGCCGAGCCGTCGTCATAGGTCCGGACTCCCGCGACCCGAAGGCTTTCGTCGGCGGATACGACCAGTGCGTCGAGCTCTCGGTACTTCTCGATCAGCTCGACGATGCGCTGTTTGTCCGCTACCGGCCCCACACCTGCCCGCAGCTCTTCGCGCAGCTTCGTGTAGAGCAGTTCCACCGGCCGTCTGCCGAACGGTTCGACAGCCACGCCCGCGAGCCGGCGCAGTTGTGCTCGCAGGTCGTCCCGGCGCGTACGCAAGCGGTTCAGCCGGGCGCGGTCCTGGATCAGTTCGAGCACCGTTGGAAGGGGGCGGTCGGCTGTGTTCGTGTGATCGCCGGTGGGTCCAGGGTCGTCCGTGATGCGGTCAGGGCCATCGTGGGGCCGGCTGCCGAACCGGCTGGGTTCGTGGCGCGTTTCGTTCGATACTTCCCCGGCGGCACCCGATAGGGCCGGTATCGTCTCGCCCAGGCCCGGCAGCCCCGCGAACGCCGATTCGATGTCGGCCACCGTGTCGGAGGAGACGTTGGGTTGCTGGGATCGTGGCAGCCTCTCGGCGTCGGGGCCTTCCGCGCGCGATCCGGAGACGAGGTTGCCATCCCGGTCGAACTCGATGGTCTCGAACTGCCGCTTGTTCGCGGGCAGCTTGTTGATGTGAACTTCCTGTTCGCGGCGCCAATCATCGAATTCGGCAGCCTTGTTCAGCAGGGTGCGGCGGTTACGCAGATCTCGCGGGCCGTAGTCGTTTTCGCTGTTGCGGTCGCGCGACGCGGCCAGGTCTACGACGACCAGGTTCGGTTTGTCGACCGAGGTGCTGTCGTTGACCAGCAGCACCATATGGTCGTCGGCCTCGGTGCTGGTGCCGTTGGCCCGGGTGTCTTTCCATTTGTAGACCAGGACGGTGATTCCGCCAGGTCGGGATTTCAACGATTCGACCACTTCGTCCAGCGATCCGGTCGGCTCGAGCCCGGCGCCGAATGTGTCGCGCACCGTTTCGCGGCCGTGTCCCTCGAGGCTGGTCGACGGCGCGCGGAAGCGGCCGGCGTTATCGGGGCACAGTACCCGCATTCCGGTTACGGCATTGTTGACACAACTGTTGGGACTACGGCGATGGATCTGCACGACCGAATCGAGCAGCGCCGAGAGTGCCAAGTATCGTGACGCGGCAGCAACGATATCGTCGGCTGTTCCCTGGTCGACGTCGTTGTTCTGCGTGTCGGAATTCTGAGCGGCGACATCCTGGGATGTCCCATACCGGGAATCGTGGCCCACCGGCCCGGAATCCGCGGCAGCCGAGGCAGTGTCGTCGCGTACATCGGATTCGACGATGTTCACGGCGGTCAGGTGATCACCTACCGCTTCGCCGAGGATGTCACGGGCGATGCCGGGATTGATACTGGCGACGGGATAACCCAGCGCCGAGGCGAGCGCGTCCCTCGCCTCGGTCAGCGCGGGCTCGAGTGTGCGCATGCCTTCCGCGCCGTCGACATCGGCGATCGGCAGGCCGAGTTCGGCGGCGAGCCGGTCCCGCGACGGAGTCATATGGTTCAGCGCCTGCTCGTCGGTGAACAGCGCGCGCTGCAATGTCGCCGCGGGGGCGGTGGCCTCGACATGTTGCCGTAGTGCCTCCGCCGCGGCGGGCGCGATACCGGCCGGTCGCAGCAGGTCGCGGATCGGGTCGACGGAACCGTGGCGTTCGAGTGCAGCGATCTGGTCCGCGACGGCCGGGCCCGGGACTCCCAGCAACCCGGCCAGTCGTGCGGTCCGATCCGCCGGCCCGTCCGGGCGGGTGAAGTCGACGTCGCTGCCGTACTGCCCGGTCTCGGCCTCGGCGAGGGTGAGGGCGGGCATGATGGTCGAGAAGGCGTGATGCCGGACGAAGTCCGCGGTGGAGTGCCGCAGCGCCCGCTGCTGTAGTTCGGGCACCAGCTCGCGGACGGATTGGCGTGCCTCGACCAATGCGTCGTGGGTCTGGGGGGTGGGATCGGCGGCGTGCGCGGACACGGTCTGCTCGTAGTGGATAACCGCCTCACGGACCTCGCGCAGGTGCATGGCGTTGCGAATCAGCGCGTCCTGGGGCGACATCACGACCTGCGCGCTGCCGAGCTGACCGTTACGTGCCGTGCGGTTCTTGGCCTGCTCGTGGATGTAGGACTGCTCCGGCGCTTCGGTCATCCAGACGTGCATGCCGCCCATGGCCTTCACCGCATCCGATACCGAGATGTCGACGCCGCGCTGGCCCTGCCGGTTGATCACCAGGATCTTGCCCTGCTCACCGGCCTCGTCGAAAACCCTCTGCAACTGAGCTTCCCAGTCCGCACCCCAGCCGATGATCCGTTTGGCGTCGACCGCTTCGATCGCCTCGCGCGGCACCCCCGCGCGCACCAGCGCCTCCACCTGCCGCTGGACGAGGTCGTTGCGGTGACACAGGATCTCCTGGAACCGTCCCGCACCCCCATTCCGTATCTCGTTCGCATATTCGGCGATCGTGGCGAGTTTGGCATGGGTGTTTTCGGCCACATCGTGCTGGCCTTCCACCAACCGGTGGGTCTGTGACCGTCCGACCTCGTGCGCCGGTTCCAGGCCGTAGATTTTCTGCAGCACCGGGTTCAGGTCGGTGAGAGTGCCGGAGGCACCGGTCACTTCATCAAAGAAGGAACCCTCTCCGACACGGTAGATCTCGACCGAATCGATGCGTTTGGCGGACTCCGCGTCCGCGCGTACCACGATCCGATGCTCGTCGGCTTTCTCGTCTCGGGCTTCGGCCGCGCGGATCTCCTTCGCCTCGATGGCCTGCGCGAGGCTCGCTTTACCCGGCTCCGCGCTCCACCGGGATTCGCTCGAGGTCTTCGGGTTCCGTTGCAGCCCGTGCTCGGCCTGATCGATGATTACGATCTTGCCCGCGTCCATTTCGTAGTGGACACCTTCGCGGACGAGAAATTCGGCGTGGGCGGCGGTCTCGAGCCGGGAGGCGCCCATTCCCTCCAGCCAGTTCTGGCCGTTCGGCAGCGCCTCGACCTTTGCTCGGCCTTCGGGGGTGAGCTCGGGCCGACCGTCGTACCAGAACTGGACCTCCGGTGTGCCGTCGGGGTGTACGCCGATCTCCTCGGCGATGCTCCGGAGGCCGAAATCTTCGTGCGACAGCGACCCGTCCGCCAGCGCCTCGGTGAGGAATTTGTGCGCGTCGAACACCTGCCCGGCCGTTTCCTCCGAAGCCGCCTGCTCGGGACCTTCGGACCGCAGGAACTGCCGTTCGCCGCGGTCGATGATGCCGTCCATCTCGTCGATCAGCACATGCCGCGGTGGCTCTTTACCGGCATTGCACAAATGCCCGACCGTTTCGCCGGTCGCCACCACGATCGCCGGCCGGCCTTTCTTGATCGGCCCGAAGCCGTTCTCCTGATCGGCGCGGAACACGTCGATCCCGAAGTCGGTCATCAACTTCTGATGCGTGGAGTCGGTCAACAACTTCTCGTAGGTGACGACTTCGCGATTGGCCAGCCCATCGGTCGTTGTCACCACCAGAACCGAGCCATGGTGCACCGCACGTTGTATGGCGGTGGCCATGAATACCAGCGATTTGCCCTCGCCGGGTTTCATTTCCACCGGACGCGATTTCATCGCGTAGACGGCTTCCGCCTGCTCGACCCGCAGCACCATGCCGCCCGGAACCGCGTCGCTGACCGTGCCGCGCCGGATGAGCTCCACTGTCGCCAGCAACGACTGGTGCTCATCGCCGCCGTGTAGTCCGGCCTTCAGTACGTCGTCGGGAAGGTTGGACAGGCGATGGCTTTCCGGTACATGCTCGGCGGAGGCCTGGTGGAAGTCGATCAGCAGATCGACCGCCCGGTCGCGGTCACTGCGTGGCAGACCGGCGGCTTCGGCGAGACTGTCATGATCGGTGGCCGGAACACTCTGCTCGTCGCGGACAGGTGCCGAATGGTCGCCCGCAGCAGGCGTGTCGGTGCCGTCCGCCTCGGCCCGGCCCGAACTCTCGGATCTTTCCTGGCCGGACTGCTCGGCGGTCGCATCCCGCTGCGCGGTCGCATGCTCGTCGCCACTCGGCGGTCCGTGTTCGGCGCGGGTGTCCGGCGATCCCGCATCGCCCTCGGCGACCGGCTGGGGCCGCGCCGATGCCTCGTTGCCGGCGCCGTCCGCGACCGCGGCGTGTGCTCCGACCGGAGCACCGGCCTTTTCGGGAACCCCGCCGACGTCCGTCGGTATCTTCGGCGGCGGCGCGGTTTCCCTTGCCGCCTCGACCGAGCGCGGCGCGGTCGCCCGGCCGGCGGTGCCCTGCTTGTCCGCCTGTGGCCGCTCGACCGTTGTGGTCGCTTCCGAACGCGGCCGAGCCGCGGCGGCGTCGGATGAGGCAGCGGCCTGCGACCCCGACACTCGACCGCCTGCTCCCTCCGGCGCTCTACCGGCGGCTCCCTCGGGCGCTCGACCACCGGTCGCGGTGGGTGTTCCACCACCCGCGCCGTCGGCCGAAGCCGTTGCCTGTTGCCCGCTCCGTGATTGTGACTGCGCGGCCCCTGCCTGCCCCGCGACCTCGGCGGGAGGCCCGCCACGCTCACCAGCGGTATTCGCGGTCTCCGCAGCCGGTTTCCAGGTCTGCCTTGCGGCCTCCCACGCCCGTTTCGATTCCACCGATATCTCGATCGGTTGCCGAGGCGCTGCGGTACTCGCGTCGTGCCCTGCCGAGATCGCATCGGGCGGCGTGAACGGTGCGCCGCCGTCGATCGCCGGCGGACGGGCGCTCTGGGCATATACGCCCCCGGCGACGGCACCGTTGAGCAGTGGCCCCAGCACCTCCGTGTAATGCTGCGGCCAACCAGCGACCAAGGCCGCCGCACCCAGACCCGAGATCGCCCCCGCCGTACCATGCACCAAACCCATGGCCACACGGCTGGTGGCGATCTGGGGGACGACCAACGGAGCGAACCGACCCGCGAGCATGCCGCCGGCCGCTCCGCCCGCGCCGGACACGGCGGCCACCTCGATCGACTTCAGATCGATGCCCGTGGGGTTGGAACCATCCTCCCCGATGATCTCGCGCGCTCTGTCCCCGGTGGCGACCTGTAGCCCCTGCACACCCACTTCGACACCGACGGGCAGCGCGACCGCCGTGCCCATCCACTTGGCGAACTGCGCCGGCCCCATATCGCTCAGCTGGGCGGCCGCCTTGGCTCCACCCGCCTGAATGGCCCGCTGTAGGTTCGCGCGCATCACAGCGACTTCGGCGCGCCCCTGGACCAGAGTGGATTCGACCGCCGGCGCGGCCGCAACCTGGCCGGCCGGGCCCGACGCCGCGGCGGCGGCCAGCAAACCGTAGATCTTCCACGCCAGGTGGATGCCGAACGTGAACATCACGCACAGCCATTTCTCCGCGTCGTTGGCCGCCGCCTGGCCCTGATCGGCCAGGGCGTTCACATCCTTGCCGAGCTGAGCCGCGCCCTGTCGATAGGAACTCAACGCCTCACGCAACTGCTCGGCCGTCTCGCCTACCGAATCCTCCCGCGCCAAAAGGCTGTCGATATCAGCTGAATGGCCCTCTAGTTCCAGACTGCGGGCCCGCAGCTCGGCCGCCATCCGGCGCATCCCGGAAATGTCGGCGCCGGGAAGCTCCCCGCCGAACACCACCATCTCGATAGGAGTACGCAGGAATCCGGGCAGATATTCGAAGGCGTTGCGTAGCTGCACGACCGGGCTGAACAGCGAACCGTCCATCGCCTCGACCTACCCCGGCCGGGTTGCCGCGGCGACCAGCACGGCATGCAGCAGTCGTGCCTGAATACCGGCCTTCTCACCGTGCTGGACCACCTCGGCGAACGCGACGCCGAGCGCCTCGCCCACATCGAATCCGCCTCGTTCCGTGGCATTCCCGGACAGCTCGGCACGCCACTCCCGGTAGCCGCGCACCATCTCGGACAGCGCAGGCCGCGGGCGCGGCTGGGTGTCCAGGTACTCCGAGATCAGGACGCGTTGTGCCCGCCGGTGCGCGACACCGCCACCGGCAGCGTCGAAAGCCCGGCCGAATGCCCGCAAGGTGGCCGTGTGGATATCCGGCTGTGTCGTCTCGCCCGTTTCCTCGGTATCGGCGGTGGGGTCCTGTGGGTGTGCGGGTGGCCGGGATGATCGCGCAGGCGGCTGCGGCTGTTGTGCGGCGCGCCGGTCGAGGGTTATCGACCGGGCACCGCCTTCGCTGTCCGTCGGCGCAACGGCCCACCGTACCGTGCCGAGCTCGTCCTCGAGCTCGGCGACCGCCACGGTCTCCAGCACGATCATCGGGTAGTCGGTGAGGACCCGGTCCACCGCGGTCACGAACTCCTGTACCGGCGCGAGCTGAAGATCGGGGGCATCGAAACCTGTCACCTCGACGCCGTGCCGCTCGGCCAATGCGCGTGCCAGCCGTTCGATTGCCGGATCGGCCGGCGACCGCTCGCGGCCGCCGCGCCGATCACGGTCGCGGCCATTGCCACCGGCGGGTGAGTTCGGTCGTGGTGGGGGGCCTTGCTGCGGAGCCGGCCCGGTGTTTGCGGGCCTGCCGGCGTTTCCAGGGGAACCCGGCATTCCTGGTTGGCCGGGCGTGCGGGGCGGCGTCTCGGTCCACGGGGCTCCGGCCCGTCCCGCGGGCCCTGCGACAGGGCTGCCGGACGGTCTTCCCGACGTCTGAGGCGTATTACGCGATGGGGCTGCTACCGGCGGGGGTGAGACCGCGGAGGACGGCGGCGGCACCGCCGGTCCGGACCGCCGGCCGGGGGTGCCGGTCGCCTCGTTGCTCCCCGGACCGGATTCGGGCCGGGAACGACCCCACGGCGACTCGGACCGTGGTCCGTTGTCCGCAGCGGCACGCCCCGGGGATCCGTCCGGTGCCGGTGCGCTACCGGGCCGGTTGGGCCCATCGGCCGGGAGTTGGTCGGTGCTCCGTGGCCCGCCGACGGGAGAGACCGGCGAATTCTGTTCCGGCGTCACCGCGGCCTGATCGGATGGGTTCGACCGGGGTCCCCCGACCGGCGATTGCGGACCGCCCGTACCCGCCGGAGGCGACTCGGCGAGACCGGCCGGTCCCGAGCCCGGACCCTGGGCAGCCCCGGCCACGCGCGCGGCGCCGTCGATGTCCTGTGTACCGAAGCCGTTTGCGGCGCTGATGATTCCGGCCGCGTTACTGCGCATTCCTTCCGCCATGGCCTGCACGGTCGAAACCACTTGTTCGGCGCGCGGCGTGAACTGCTCGGCGAAGGTGCGCCCCATGTAGTCGTCGCCGAAGCTGCCTTCCGCCTGCTGCAAGCAGTACCGCAGCCCGGCGTGCGTTTGCTGCACCCGATCGGCGATATCGGCCAGCCGCGCGCCACGCTCGCGCAGGCCATCCAAGTCCAGTCGCAGTTCGCCGCTCATCTCCCACCTCGGGCAGATGACATCGGTCCGCCGGTCCGCAGCCGGAACCGGTGCTCGAAATCGGTGATGAACGCCGACAGCGGTACCGACGAGCTCGACCGCTCCACGACACCATCGTCTGCGACATAGAACACCGCCCGGTCGAGGGCGATCTCCCCCTCCGGCACCGGTGACCGCACCATCCAGCCCACGCCGATCCGCTCGGCCCGCAAGGTCGAGAGCGGGAACCCGGTCGTGTCGTAACCCCGGCTGCGGATGTAATCACGAACCAGGTTCAGTGCCTCCGACTCGTGGATCCCCACGATGTCACCGGCGACCAGATCGGCGAGCACGAACTGGAACAGGGCGCCGTCGATATCGACCTCGGCGTCCTCGCCCACAACCTGCACGATCGCCGCGCGGGTCACCGCCGCGGCCTGCGCCGCCGATACCAGCACTTCAGCGGCATCCGGCGATGGGCGATCCAGCGCGCCCGCCACCATTTCCGCCACCGTATCGGCCGTCCACACGGCGGGCAACGCAGGTGCGCATTCCGCCATCGGAGCGGATTCGCCGCGGTACCACTGCCCCTGATCCCACCAGTAACAAAACGACAGCATGCCGGTCATCACGCGGGGGTTGAGTACCGGGTCGGTCACCCATTCCGGGGCTCCGGCGAATAGTTTCGGCATCGCGCCAGGCCCGTTGTAGGCGGCTTCCAAGACCGGCGCATCCCAGACACCGCCCGACAGCACCGCCCGGTCGCCGGGCAGCAGTGTCAACGTCGAACCGCTGTGTCCCGAACTTTCGAAGACGCCGACCGATGGGCCGATCCGCGGCCCTCGTTCCGATCCGGCCGCCACGAAGGCCGCGGCCAGCACCGCCCACCGCGCCCACACCACCGCCAGATCCGGCAACTCACCGATCACCGGGGTCGCCTGCACGCCCGCACTCCGATCAGCGCGCACGCCGTCCGCGGCCGCGCGCGGTGACCTCGATTGGGATTCACCGCGTCCGAGGTAGGCGGCCAGCCACACGGGCAGCCTGCTACGCGGATACTGTTCCAGATCCGCCAGATACGCCTGCGGCGCGAACAATTGCTCACCGGGAAACGGCTCCGCGCCCCGATCGGCGACGACCTCGGCCCCCTGGGTATCGACGTGCACCACCAGCCGCCACCACGGCCCGTCCTCGTCGGCGGCACACAGGTCCCGATGCCGGCGCACCAACTCCCACACCGCATCCGATACCTGACACCGGACCGGGTGGTCCCCGTCATCGGCGAGGAACAGCGCCGATTCTGCGACAACGGTCATCGCGAACGCGGCCTCCAACCGGCGGCACCCGTCCGGCGCGAGCTCACGCAGCTCAGCGACGATCTGATCGGCCAGCTCCGCGAGTTCCGGACTCCCGGACCTGATCACAGCACACTCCCACCTCAGCGGATCTCCGCCCTGCAAGCCGGTCTGTGAACCTCGGGCCGGAGAGCGTGGTTCGGCCGTCAGGATCACACCCGGGTTGTAGATTTCCGCAACCCGGGCGCGAGCGCAACCGACCTCTCTTGCCAGCCATGGCAAGGGCGCCGACGTGCAAGTTCTCGTCGAACTGCCAACACCCTCTCCACGGCAAGAGATACGTATCGAACCCGATGGATAGCCGTTCGGAATGGCCGGTTCACGCCGCGACATCCTCGGGATCTGGGCCGGTGACGGCGGTGAAGGAGCCAAGTACTGGTTGCACGTGTTCACCGAACACCACCGGAGCCGAACGCGACGGCGTCCAGCAACTCGTCGTCGGCGCGGTCGTCGAACACAACGAACGCATCCTGCTGCTGTGCCGAACCAGCCCCACGATTTCATGGGCGGCATCTGGGAACTGCCCAGCGGCAAAGTCGAACCCGGTGAAAACCTCGACCAGGCACTCGCCCGCGAGGTCACCGAAGAAACCGGGCTCCAGGTCACCGGCATCGGCCGCTACATCGACAGCTTCGACTACCGCTCCGGAAGTGGCAAATACAGCCGCCAATTCAACTTCGCCGTCCACTGCGCCGCTCCCGAACCCGTCCGGGGCACCGAGCACGACGCCTACACCTGAACCCCCCTCACCGACGCCGTCAAACAGACCCTTACCGCCTATCGAAACGCCCACTGAACGCGCGATCATCGTGGACGCGACGGCACGGATGGGCGCTGACGGCGGCCGTCGCGTCGCCAACCGGGAAAACGAGGAGACAGGCCTCGTGGCAGCACGCGTCACCGCAGGCCCGTCGAACGGACTGGAAGGAATCCAACCGATGTTACCTGGGTCATACGCCGCGGAGGATGCGTGGCCGAGATGAGCGGCCCGGAACTGGTTCGACGACCATCACACTGATACAAAATGACCCTCACACCGGAATTCCGGTGTGAGGGTCGGCTGTCGTAGACAGGGCCCTGAAAACGAGTTTATTTCATTCCGTAAAGAACAGATAACCTCTGGTGGACCTTGGGGGACCTCACTACAACCCTGAAACAGCAGGGAGAAGCCCTGAAATGCCGGCAGAAGCCCTGGAAATTCCGATCCAGAAGCTACCCGACCCGACAAGTCCGGCCCCCACCCGTGGAGCGACCCAAACCCCGGCGGGCACGGCAACTCGACGCCGAGGAAGTCTCGGAGCTGATCACCGGCTACCAGGCCGGAGCGACCGTGTACGAACTGGCCGACCGATTCGGTATCGAACGACGCACAGTCAGCGGCATCCTCCACCGACGCGGGGTACCGATGCGCCGCCGCGGCCTGTCCCCCGACCAGGCCGACACCGCCATCCACCTCTACACACTCGGCTGGTCACTCGCACGCGTCGGTAAGCACCTCGACGTCAACCACACCACCGTCCTGACGGCACTGCGTCGGCACGGAATAGCCACACGGGATTCTCATGGGAGACCGCGGGGGTAGTCGACGGCTACCCTGTCGCCTTGTGACGCGAGGTGTTCCAAGGGTTGCGGCGGCGCGGATGACCGGTCGGTGGCGGATCGTGGCGATGAGCGGCTGGGATCGGGACGACATCGACCTGGTAGAGCCCGGCTTCATCGAATTCGGCGCGGACGGAACCGGCCAGTTCGGTTTCATCGCCGTCCGCGGCCGGCTGGACAGCCGCCCTGCCCAGCGGGATGGCCGGCCAGGTGTCGAGTTCACCTGGGAAGGCATCGACGAGGGCGACCGGGTCAACGGACGCGGCTGGGCGGTTCGCGTCGACAGCGAGACGATCGAGGGTCACCTGTTCTTCCACCTGGGTGAGGACTCGTCCTTCCGGGCGAAGCCCATTGCCCGTTCCGACGGAGTGGATGGATAGTGAGCGAGTATCAGTACTACGAATTTCTGGCGATCGACCGGCCACTCGACGATGACGAGCAGGCAGCAGTGCGATCGCTGTCGACCAGGGCAAGGATCACGGCCACCAGCTTCGTCAACGAGTATCACTGGGGCAATTTCAAAGGTTCTCCCAGACGGCTCATGGAGCACTTCTACGACGCGCACCTGTACGTCGCCAACTGGGGCACCCACCAGGTGATGTTCCGGCTGCCCTGTGAGCTCCTCGATCCCGGTGTCGTCGAGGACTACTGCGTCGACGACCGGGTCAACGCCTGGATCACGGACGAGTTCGTCGTGCTCGAATTCACCGGCGAGGACGAAGCGGGTGAGTTCGACTTCGACTACGACCCAGCGGCATTGCTGTCGGCGATCATCGGGGTCCGCGCCGAACTCGCCGCCGGCGACCTCCGACCGCTCTACCTCGCCTGGCTGGCCGCCTACGGCGCCTGGGAACGCGAGGAAGACCTGTTCGACCGCGAGGCCGACGACGATCTCGAACCGCCGGTGCCGCCCGGGCTGGGCACGCTGACCGCGTCCCAGCGTGCGCTGGCCGACTTCCTTCGTCTTGACGCCGACCTCCTCGCGATCGCGGCACAAGCCTCGGCACCGCTCGACCAGGCCGGCGACGATGTAGACGACCTCGCCGCCTGGCTGACCCACCTGCCAGAAATCGAGAAAGACCGGCTCCTGGCCCGTGTCGTGCAGGGCGAGGCCGCACGGGTGCGGATGGAGTTGCTGCGCCGCTTCCGCGGCGACGCAACTCCGGCCGACCCCACCCGAGCCCGCCGGACGGTGGCCGACCTGCTCGACAACGCGGCGCGGCGACGATCCGCCCGCGAGCGCCAGATGGCCGACAAGCGCGCCGAAGCACAAGCACGAGCCGAACACGCTCGTACCGTTGCCCGGGAACGGCGACTCGACAAGCTGGCCGGCACACAAGACCTCGCATGGTCGCGCGTTGCGGCGATGATCGCCACCCGGAAACCGGCCGAATACGATACCGCCGTCACGCTGCTGCTCGATCTACAGGCTTTGGCCGAACGCGAGGACCGCGACGACATGTTCGCCGAGCGCTCCACGGTCCTGCGGCAAACGCACGCACGCAAACGCGCCTTCATCGAGCGCCTCGACCGCAACGGTCTCTGACCACTCCTGGCCTTACTGTGTCTCGGCGACTGGCCGGCTCACCATTCGGCGGTGCACACTGGGTGGCCGTGGAAGCTTTTCCCGGCGAAGTCGAGGCCCTGCGCGCGGAGAATGCTCGGCTGCGGAATCTGTTGCGGTTCACCGGTGATCAGGCCTGCGCCGCGGAGCCGGATCAGACCGCCGCCGACACTCCGGTCGATATGCGGGCCGCTCCGGCGGCGAAGGTCGCGTTCTTCCTGGACCTGTTCGGCGCCCGCACCGACACCTATGCCGTGCGCTGGGAGAACCGCCACGACGGCCGCTCGGGGTGGGTGCCCGCGATCCGCGGGAAATGGCGCAAGGGTATGGCCCCGGATCAGGTGTCGTATCTGCCGTTGACCGCGGACGTGGTCGACCGGCACCTGCGGGGCGGGCACCATATCGGGTTGTATCCGCTGGCCGATGACGACACCTGCTGGTGGGTGGCAGCGGATTTCGACAAAGACACCGCGATGCTGGACGCCTCGGCGTATGTGAAAGCCGCTCGCGCCGCCGGGATTCCGGCTGCCTTGGAGATATCGCAATCCGGACGCGGCGCGCATGTGTGGATCTTCTTCGCCACCGCCGTGCCCGCAGTAGCGGCGCGGCGGATCGCCACAGGCTTGCTCGCCGAAGCCATCGGGTTACGCGGCCGGATGAGCCTATCCAGTTACGACCGGCTCTTCCCGTCCCAGGACACCCACCCCGGCCGCGGCGTCGGCAACCTCATCGCCGCGCCCTTGGCCGGCGCGCGCCGCCAGCACGGCACCACAGTCTTCCTCGACCCCGCCACTTTGGAGCCCTTCGAGGATCAGTGGGCCTACCTGTCCAGCATCGCTCGCCTGTCGACCAAGCAGGTCGAAGGGTTCGCCAGCTCACTGCCCCAGCCCCAGCTCGGTCACGATGTGCGGCGCCTGCGGCTGCCGACCGCGTCGAAGATCGTGCCGCGCCCCGCCGCGGTGGTGCGTGCGGCGTTCGGCGCGCGCATCCAGTTGACCGCCACCGATCTGGGCCCGGCGATGATTTCCGCGGTCAAACACGCCGCCTCCATCGCCAACCCCGAATTCTTCGCCCGCCAGCGCGCCCGCCGCAGCACCTGGGACACCCCACGGTTCCTGCGCAGCTACGACGAAACCCTCGACGGCGACCTGATCCTGCCCCGCGGCCTGCTGCCACTGCTGACCCGCCTCATCGAATCCGCCGACAGCACCCTGCATCTCACCGACACCCGCAGCACCGGCACACCCCAGGACTTCACCTGCACCGCCGAACTGCGGACCGAACAACAGCACGCCGTCCCCGCCGCCACAACCGGCGACACCGCAGTCATGGTCGCACCGCCTGGCACCGGCAAAACCGTCATCGCCTGCGCGGTGATCGCGGCGCGGGCCACCTCCACACTGGTCATTGTCGACCGCAAAGCACTGGCCGACCAATGGCGTGCCCGCATCACCGACCACCTCGGTGTCAAGTGCGGGCAGATCGGCGGCGGCCGATCCAAAACCACCGGTGTCCTCGACGTCGCGCTGCTGCCGACCCTCGCCCGGCGCTCGAACATCGACGAACTCACCAGCGGTTACGGGTTCGTTGTGGTCGACGAATGCCACCATGTGGCCTCGAGCGCGTTCACCGACGTCCTCAACAAGATCCCCGCCAAACACTGGCTCGGCCTCACCGCCACCCCTTACCGCCGCGATCAACTCGACGACCTGATCTACCACCAACTCGGCGCCCACACCTACACCATCGACGCACCCCGAGCCGGTCACCTCCCCACCGACGATGCCGCCCCGGCCCCACACCCGGTCCTGCACGTGCACTCCACCGGGTTCGCCTATGCCGGGGACGCGGACCCGTCCCAGCCCGGTGGCATGGCCGAGATCTACCGTGCTCTGGTCGCCGACGAAGACCGCCTGACCCAGATCGTCACCGACGTCGCCGCCGCGCACCGCGCCGGCGCGAACATCCTCGTCCTCACCACCTGGATCAACCACCTCAACGCCCTCACCGACCGCCTCACCACCGAGGGCATCACCGGCATCATCACCCTGCGCGGCGGAATGAACGCCGGCCAACGTCGCACCGCCCACGACGCCATCACCACCCGCCTGAACAACAGAGTGCCGCTACTGATCGTGGGCACCGGCTCCTACATCGGCGAGGGATTCGACTGCCCCGCCCTGGACACCCTGTTCCTCGCCGCACCCGTGAAATTCAAAGGCCGACTCATCCAGTACGTCGGCCGCATCACCCGCGCCCACCCCGGCAAAACCACCGCCACCGTCCACGACTACCACGACACCCACACCTCGGTCCTCGCCAGAACCCTCCAACAACGCGCCCCCGGCTACACCGAACTCGGATTCCCCGACCCACGCCGCCAGACCACGCAGTGAGCCATCATCCCGGTGCGATCCAAACGAGTCCCGCATGTGCGGCCGACACAACGGTCAGCCGGTACCCGGCACCCCGACCACAGGGAACCTGCGGAACAGCCCGGACCTCGCCGGTGACAGGTTTACACGCGGCGAAGGACTGCGGCACAGTGTGGATATGTCCAGTCGCAGCGATACCCCGTTCAGCTTCAGCGAGGTCAGACCGTATGAGGTCGTCGACTCGCTGAGTGAACTGCGGGGCCCCGAACACGGGGTACTCCAGCTGCCGATCGAGCTGGCTTGGGGCGGCCGCCGGGAATTCGACCTGGACGACGACTACGACCGCGCAGCCGTTTACAAAATCGTGCTGGACGAGGGCACCGCGAAGAATCTGCGGGAACTCGTCAACGGCCGCCTGCTGGCGATGATCTGGCCGCAGATGCGGCCGGCACGGCCGGTGCGTGCCCTGTGGGAAAGGATGTTTCCGCAGCTTCGAGCTGCTGCCTGATGGACCCACGGCAGCACGAACTGGCGCGGATCGCATTGCAAACTGTCGGCCGCCGAGGCGAAGTCCGCGGCGGCGGACAAGAGGACATAC
>NZ_JBKOOL010000058.1:0-30870 GCF_046764065.1 Nocardia sp. NPDC002869 | reverse complement strand
GTCGGCGGACCGCCACCGCGCGAACACGCTCTAGGCTGGGCGCCGTGAGGATTTGTCGAACCGTGCCGGACACGGAGACTCGGTGATGGAACAGCGCACCGTCGGCCGCAGCGGGCTGCGGGTTTCCCGGATCGGGCTGGCCACCCATACCTGGGGCAGCCACACCGACCCCGATACCGCCGCCGCGCAACTGATCGCGTTCGCCGAATCCGGCGGCACTCTCGTCGACACCTCCCCCGCCTATGCCGGCGGGGCCGCGCAACGGATCCTCGCCGACCTCCTCGGCGATCTGGTGTCGCGCGACGAGCTCGTCCTGTGCGCCGGTGCGGGTCTGGTCCCGTATTTCCCGTCGGTCCCCGCGGGCAGCGACCCGCCGCCGCCCGGGCAGGCGCGGATCACGGTCGACTGCTCGCGCCGCAGCCTGCTGCGGCAGCTGGACCGCACCCTGCTGGAACTGGGCACCGACCACTTGGACCTCTGGCAGATCACCGCCTGGGACGCGAGCACCCCGCTGGACGAGATCGCCGCGACCCTGGAATACGCGATCACCTCCGGGCGCACCCGCTACGCCGGTGTCCGCGGCTTCACCGCCTGGCAGCTGGCCAGCCTGGCCGCGGTCAGCCCGGTCACCGCCGTACAGACACCGTATTCGCTGCTCACCCGCGGCGCGGAGGACGATACGGCGCCGGCCGCCGCGCACCACGGCGCCGGGCTGGTGGCCACCGCGCCACTGGCGGGCGGCATCCTCACCGGGAAATACCGGGACGGCGTCCCGGCGGATTCCCGCGCCGCCGACGAGGCGACCGCCGCCGAGATCCGCGGCCGCCTCGACGACGACCGCGCCACCGCCGTCGTCGACGCTCTGGTCACCGCCGCCGACGGCCTGGCCACCTCCCCGCTGGCGGTCGCACTGGCGTGGGTGCGGGACCGGCCCGGGGTCGCGAGCATGCTCGTCGGTGCCCGCGATATGGGTCAGCTCACCGGGGTCCTGGCCGCCGAAACGCTGGAACTGCCGCGGGCGATCGCCGCCGCCCTCGACGACGTGAGCTCCACCCCGTAGTGCGGGGGCGGGCGAGCACCGGCCACACCCGCACGGATTAGCCTTGCCTTCATGAGGTATCACCGGGTCCGCTCCGGACGGGCGCGCGCACTGCTGGCAGGACTCGCGGCGGGCCTGCTCGTACTCACCGCCGCCTGTGACAGCCCCGAACCCGCCGGCGCCGCCACCCGGCAGGGTCCGGCCACCGCGGTCCTCGCCGACCTGGATCCGGTACCGATCACTCCGCCGCCCACGCCGGTCCTGCCGGCCACCGTCCGCTCCTTCGACGGCGCCGATGTCACGGTCGCCGACGCGAGCCGGATCGTCGCCGCCGATCGGTACGGCACCCTCGCCCAGATCGTCTGGGCGCTGGGCCTGGGCGAGAACCTGGTCGGCCGCAGCACCGCGGCGGCCTTCCCCGCTGTCGCGCAGCTGCCGAACGTTACCGGCGGCAACGGCGCCCTGAACGTGGAATCGATTTTGGCGTTACGACCCAGTGTGTTCCTCACCGACACCACCAGCGCATCCCCGGCGGTCCGGGAACAGTTGCGCGCCACCGGGATCACCGTCGTCTACTTCGATCCGGAACGCACCATGGAGGGCGTGGTCCCGCAGATCGAGGCGGTCGCCGCCGCCCTCGGGGTGCCGCAGCGCGGTCAGGAACTCGGCCGCCGCACCAGCGACGAGATCGCGGCCGCCTCCGCCGCCGTACCCGCCCCGGATCCGCGGCTGCGCATCGCGTTCCTGTACCTGCGTTCCAGCGCCATCACCATGCTCGCCGGGCCCGGCTCCGGCGCCGACGCGCTCATCGCCGCGCTCGACGCCGAGGACGCCGGGCAGCAGGCCGGGCTGACCGAACCGTTCACCGCCATCACCAGCGAAGCCATGATCGCGGCCGCTCCGGATGTGCTGCTGGTCATGACCGACGGGATGAAATCGATCGGCGGAGTCGACGGGATCTCCCGGATCCCCGGCATCGCGCAGACGCCGGCGGGCCGCAACAAGCGGATCGTCGATATGTCCGACGCGGTGCTGTTGTCGTTCGGGCCCAATACCGGCCGGGTCATCTCCGCGCTGTCCGACGCCGTATACGGCCGGACCGGCGCATGAGCGAGTCGGGGCCAGAGGCGGCAACGCAGCGTAACCACGGAGGGCCCTCGATCACACCGTCGGATGCAGCATGACCGTCGACCTGGAGAAACCACCCGCACCCCTGCATACCGGTCACCCCCGCCGCCGCGTGGTCCTCGCCTTCACCGTCGCTGTCGTGGCGCTGGTGGTACTGGCCCTGGCCTCCGCCGCCATCGGGCAGGTCCCCACCACGCCCGCCGAGGTCGCCGGCAGCGTCGCGCACCGGATCGGCCTGGACTGGGGTCCGCTGCCCGCCCACCCGGCCGGGGAGGTCACGCTGTGGGAGGTCCGGTTCCCGCGCGTGGTCCTGGCGATCCTCGTGGGCGCTGCCCTGGCCACCGCCGGCGCGCTGCTCCAGGGTGTCTTCGCCAATCCGCTCGCCGAACCCGGCGTCATCGGAGTGTCCTCGGGTGCGGCGGTGGGCGCCGGGACGGTGATCGTGTTCGGCGGGGCTTTCGTGGCCGCCTGGGCGGTCGCGGCGGCCGCATTCGCCGCCGGACTGATCACCACCGCCCTGGTGTACGTGCTGTCGCGGGCGAACGGCCGCACCGAAGTGGTGACCCTGGTACTCACCGGTGTCGCGATCAACGCGTTCGCCGGCGGGCTCATCGCGTTCCTGCTGTTCGTCGCCTCGCCCGCGGCACGCGATCAGATCGTGTTCTGGCAGCTCGGCAGCCTCAACGGCGCCACCTGGGATGCGGTCACGGTCGTCGCGATCCTGACCGCCGCGGGGATCGCCGCCGCGGTCCTCGTCGCGCCCCGGCTGGACCTGCTCGCGCTCGGTGAATCCGCGGCCCGTCATCTCGGCGTCGATGTGGAACGGTTGCGACGCACGGTGATCGTGATCGTCGCCGTGCTGACCACCGCGGGGGTGGCCTTCACCGGCATCATCCTGTTCGTCGGCCTGATCGTGCCGCATGTGGTGCGGATGGTCGTCGGCCCCGGCCACCGGGCCCTGGTCCCGGTCAGCGCGGTCACCGGTGCGGTGGTGCTCCTGGCCGCCGATGTCGCCGCCCGCTCTCTGGTCGACAACGCCGACCTACCGCTGGGCATGCTCACCTCGCTCATCGGCGCCCCGTTCTTCTTCTGGCTGCTGCGCCGCACCCGGGCCCGGGCGGGAGGCTGGGCATGACCGCGGAAACCACCACCCGGCGCGACGGGCTCACCGGGTTGCTGCGGCGCAGTCACGATCTGCCCGGCGCCCCGGAACCGGGCCGCGTCACGCTGCGCGCCCGGGGAGTCACCCTCGACCGGCACGGGGGCGGCGGCGGGACACGGCGGGTACTCGACGACGTCGATTTCGAGGTCGCCGCCGGAGAGGTCGTGGCCCTGGTGGGACCCAACGGCGCCGGGAAATCGACCCTGCTCGCGGTACTCGCGGGGGAACTGGACCCCGGCCGGGGCAGCGTCGAACTCGACGGCCACCCGCTCGACCGGTGGACACCCATCGATATGGCCCGCCGCCGGGCGGTGCTGCCGCAGTCGCATACGGTGGGCTTCCCGTTCAGCGCCGCGGAGGTGGTCGCCATGGGGCGCGCACCCTGGCAGCGCACCCCGCACGCCGGCCGCGACGACGAAGTGATCGCGGCCGCCATGGCCGCCACCGACAGCACCCACCTCGCCGGCCGGTCGTTTCCGAGCCTGTCCGGCGGGGAACGCGCGCGCGTCGCGCTGGCCCGGGTGCTGGCCCAGGACACCGCGACCCTGCTGCTGGACGAACCGACCGCCGCCTTGGACCTGGGGCATCAGGAAGCCGTGCTCGCCCTCGCCGCGGACCGCGCCGCGGCCGGTGCCGCGGTGGTGGTCGTCCTGCACGATCTGGCGTCCGCCGCCGCCTACGCCGACCGTGTCGCGGTACTGGACGACGGACGCGTCGCCGCCGCCGGGCCCCCGCGCGAGGTCCTCACCGGCGAGTTGCTCAGTCGCGTCTACCGGTACCCGGTCGAGGTTCTCGACCACCCGGACACCGGTGCGCAACTGGTGCTGCCCGCCCGCCCCGCACGCGGCTGAGGCGTCATTGCGGCCGGGCGGCGCGTGATCCAGGACGCCAGACGAGTTTCAGCACGGCCGGGGTCAGCAGCATCCGGACGACCGTCGCGTCCAGCACCAGGGCCGCGATCATGCCGTAGGCGATGTACTTCATCATCACCAGCTCCGAGAAACCGAACGCGCCCGTCACCACGATGAGGATCGCCGCCGCCGAGGTGATCACCCCACCGGTGTGCGCGATCCCGTACCGGATGGCCTCCGGTGGGTCGGCTCCCGCGGTCCGCGCCTCCACCACCCGCGACAGCAGGAACACCTCGTAGTCGGTCGACAGCCCGAACACCACGGTCACGATCAGCACCAGCACCGCGAACATCAACGGCCCCGGCGTGAAATCGAACAGCCGCGCCCCGTGCCCCTCCACGAAGATCCAGGTCAGGATGCCGAGCGTGGCGCCCAGGCTCAGCGCCGACATCGCCACCGCCTTCACCGCCAGGGTCAGCGACCGGAACGCCGCGTACATCAGCGCCAGTGCCGCCGCCACCAGTGCGGCCGCCAGCAGCGGCAACCCGTCGAGCAGGCCGTGGATGCTGTCGCGTTCCAGCGCCGGCACGCCCGCCACCATCACCCGCACACCGTCCGGCTCCTCGATACCGCGCAGTACCGCGATCGCGGTATCGGCGGCCCGATCGTCGACCAGCCCCGCCTGCAGCACATTGATCCCGGCACGGGTGGGAGCGGCGGGTTCGAACGGACCCGTCAGCCCCGGAGTGGCATTGGCCTGCAGGCGGATATCGCTCAGCTGGGACGCGTCCGCGCCGGTCACGACCAGGCGCAGCGGTTCGGTCCGGAAACCCGGGAACAGCGCGTCGAACTCCTCCTGCGCCAGCCGCGCCGGATTGTCCTGCGCCAGATACTTCTCGCTCAGGCCCCCGAACTCGATATGCCGGAACGGCACCATCAGCAGCAACAGGCCCAGCACCACCGGTACGATCACCGCCCACGGCCGCGCCATCGACCACCCCGCCAGCCGGGAGAAGATCCCGCGATCGATCTCGGCCTCGGTCCCGGCCCGCGCGAACCGCCGCCACTGCCACAGATCGATCCGCGGGCCCGCGATCGCCAGCATCGCCGGTAGCGCGGTCACCGACAGCACCGCCGCCAGCAGCACCGAACTGATTCCGCCGTAGGGCACCGACCGCAGCACCCCGTTCGGGAAGATCAACAGCGCGCCCAGGCTCACCGCGATGATCGCCGCCGAGAACAGCACCGTGCGGCCCGCCGTGGCGACCGTCCGCGCCACCGCCTCCTCCGCAGCGCGACCCGCGGCCAGTTCCTCCCGGAACCGGGTGACGGTGAACAGCCCGTAGTCGATCGCCAGGCCCAGACTCACCAGCGTCACCACGGCACTGGCGAAAACGTTCACCTCGATATAGCCGGTGAGCAGCCGCATGATGCCCTGGGTGCCCAGGATCGTCATCCCGCCGATCAGCACCGGGAGCATGGCGGCCACCACGCCGCCGAACACGAAGTACAGCAGGATCGCCACCAGCGGCAGCGCGATCATCTCCGCCCGCCGGATATCGTCCTGCATCCCGGTGTTGATGCCCTCCACCACCGGCTGCAGGCCCGCCGCCTGCACCGTCGTACCGGCGGGTCCGGTACCGGGACCGTCGGCCGCCAGTTCGCCGACGATCGCCTGGTAGTTGTCGACGGTCGCCGACCCTTCACCCCGCAGGCCGATACTGGCGAACGCGTGAGTGCGTGAATCGTCGGCGAACTGCCCGGACAGCGCGCTGTCCCAGTAGCTGTCGATCCGCAACACCCGGTCGGGATGGTCGCGCAGCAGCCCGGCCAGCTGGGCGGTCACCCCCGCCCGCACCTCCGGATCGTCCACGGTGCGCCCCGGCGGCGCGGTATACAGGGCGATCACATCGCTGTCGGTGTCCCGGCCGAAGGTCGCGTCGGCCAGTTTCGAGGCCGCCACCGATTCGCTCGACTCGTCGAACCACCCCTCCTGGGTCAACCGGTCCGCGAGATCCCGGCCATACAGACCCGATGCCGCCACCAAGGCCAGGAAGACCACGAGTACCGCGATCCGGTGCCGGTACACGAAACGACCCCACCGATGGGATTCCGCCGGGTACATCCGCGCGCGCCCGCCGCCTAGCCGCACGCCGCGGTTCGGTAATCGGCCGAACGCAGGATCCCGCACAGATCGGTCCGCGACAGCTTCCACGCGCCGTCGAGATAGATGAAATGCACCACGGTGGTACGGACGGCCGTGCCGGAGCCGTCCTTGTCCAGTCGCAAGGTCGCGGTCACCGTACCGTCGTGGTTGTCGAACACCGGATCGGTGACCCCGTACACGGCCCGCGGATTGTCCTGCAGCGCCTTGTACATATCGGGGATCGCCTGCGTGAACGCGTCCCCATCCTCGATCAGCGCGGTCCGCTCGGAATCCGGCAGCGCCGGATCCAGCGCCCGTTTGATCTGCCCGTCCAGTTCGGCGGCCGTCGGGAGCGAGCGGGACGCGAGCTCCTGCGAGGTCGCCGCTGCGGACGAGGACAGCGCGGCCTTCGCCGAGGATCGCGCCGCCGCCACCGCCGCCTCGTCGACCCCGGACCCACAGGCGGTCACCGAAACCGCTCCCACGAGCAGAATGACGAGTGACATGAATCCGGCGCGCGCACCGCGCACCAGCCGGAAAACAGATGTGTACCGCATCACGTCATGAATACCATCATTCACTGCATACCTTCGATCACCGACCCGATCCGGGCCAGCAACGCCCGCACGGTCGGAACATTACGGCCTCGCGGCGGCGGCTCGGCGGCGGGGAGCAGATCGCGCACCAGTGCCACCACACTGCGGGTGTCGTCGAGATCGGTATCCGTCACATGGGTTTCCGCGACGGCGACCACATCCTCGGGCCCGGGCACCTCCTCGGGATGGAGATCGGGCCGATAGACCTCCAGGCGCAGTGTCGCCCGCACCGTGCGGAACGCGAACGAGCGCCCGTCACCGGTACGACCGAATCCGTGCGCGAACGGGCCCGTGGTCACCTCGTCGGCGGAAAAACCCGGCACCTCGTGCATCGTCAACTCCTGACCTCCGCACCGTCTGATCCGTACGTTAACCCGGCCCGCACCGGAGCCCGGCTGCCGACACCCCACATACCCCGCTGGCACCGCCGCCAACCCCGTCGTGATCAGATAATCGAATGCAGCATCGGTCGTTTCCGGACACAGAGCACCGGGTCCGGCGCCGGAGACCACGCGGTACCGTCGCCGCGTTACTGCTCACCGCAGTCGTCGCACTGACCGGCTGTTCGGGCGACGACGAGCCCGGCCCCGGCGACGTACCCACCCGCGAACCGGCGACACCGGCGGTTTCACCACCGGTCACCACCGCCCCCGCGGGGCAGGTCTATCCGGCCCCGACCGCGCTCACCGCCCTGGTGGGCGACCCGGGCAGTGGAAACCTCGCCGGCCTCGACCCCGCCGGAACCACCCTCACGGTCTTCACCCCGGCCACCGAGCCGCCCACGACCCATGAGGTACGACTACCGGCCCCGGCTGCGGCGATCGCCGCCGGCACCGCCGGGGAGATCCTCGCGGCCGCCGACGGCGCGATCCTGCGCGTCGACGCCGCGACCCGCGCCGTCACCCGTATTCCCGTCGACGGCGCGCTGCGCAGTGTGCGCTCCCGCCCGGACGGCACCCTGATCGCCGGGACCGCCGACGGCCGGGTCCTGCTCCTCGACCGGGAGGGCCGCGTCCAGCGGACCGTGTCCGGTCTGGTGTCCGCCGACGCGATCGCCCTCACCGGTGACACCCTCGCCGTACTGGACCGCCGTCAGACCCTGCTCACCGAGATAACAGCCGGTGCGGAGCGGCTCGGGCTCGCGCTCCGGGCCGGGGCCGGGGCCGTGAACCTCGTCGAAGCGTCCTACGACCGGGTTGTTGTCACCGATCCCGACAGCGGCCAGCTCCTGGTCTTCACCACCGATCCACTCGTGCTGCGTCAGCGCTACCCGGTAAGATCGTCGCCTTACGCACTCGCCTACGACCGGCGTTCTGACACCGTATGGGCGACGTGCACGCAGAGCAACGAGATCGTCGGCTACGACCTGTCGACGGGAACACCGCGCGAGGTGGGCCGATATCCGACGATCCGGCAGCCGAACGCGGTGACCGCCGACGACACGACCGGCGATCTCTACATCGGCTCCGCGACCGAACCGGGTCTGCAGCGCATCCCCGCGGACCAGCGCAAGAGAGGGCAGTGATGGCATCCACTCGACGTGCAGCGACCTCGCGCACCACGCTCCCGGCCACCTGGGAGACAAGCGGCGACGACTACGAGTACATACCGCTGCGCCTGCCGCCCGATGTCACGCGGGTCACCGCCTCGATGCGGCTGGCGATCCAGGCCGAGTACGGCGGCTGGGAACTCTCCCGCGTCCGCGCCTACACCGACGGCAGCCGCCGCGTCCTCTTACGCCGCCGCAAAACCGCGCTGACCAGCCCCGCGGGGCATTCCATGGAGCTATGAGCGTGCTGTATCGATTACTGCTGCGGGTCATGTTCCTGGTCCCGCCGGAACGCATCCACCGCCTCGTGTTCGGGGTGATCCGCGCGGCCACCGCACTCGCCCCCACCCGGGCCCTGTTGCACCGGTTGTTCGGCGTGGACGATCCCATCCTCCGCACCACCGCTTTCGGGGTGGAGTTCGCCGCCCCACTCGGGATGGCCGCCGGATTCGACAAGGACGCGACCGGAGTCGACGCCTGGGGCGCACTCGGCTTCGGGTTCGCCGAAATCGGGACCGTCACCGCCGCCGCCCAACCCGGCAACCCGCAACCCCGCCTGTTCCGGCTCCCCGACGACCGGGCCCTCATCAACCGGATGGGTTTCAACAACCACGGCGCCGCGGCCGCGGCCGCCCGGCTGCACGAACGGAAGACGAGCGTGCCGATCGGCGCGAACATCGGCAAGACCAAGGTGGTCGACGCCGCTCACGCCGCCCAGGACTACGCCACCAGCGCTCGGCTGCTGGGCCCGCTCGCCGATTTCGTCGTCGTCAATGTCAGTTCGCCCAATACCCCGGGGCTGCGGGATCTGCAGGCCGTGGAATCACTGCGCCCGGTCCTCACCGCCGTGCTCGACAGCGTGCGGGTCCCGGTACTGGTGAAGATCGCCCCCGACCTGTCCGACGAGGATATCGACGCGGCCGCCGATCTGGCGATGGAACTCGGCGTGGCCGGTATCGTCGCCACCAACACCACCATCGGCCGTACCGGGCTCGCCAGCGACCCCGACAAGGTCGCCGCGATCGGGGCCGGTGGACTGTCCGGCCCGCCGGTCGCCGACCGCTCGCTGGAAGTGCTGCGGCGACTGTACGCCCGGGTCGGCGACCGGCTGGTGCTGGTCTCGGTGGGCGGGATCGAAACCCCCGAGCAGGCATGGGAACGAATCCTGGCCGGGGCTTCGCTGCTGCAGGGTTACACCGGCTTCATCTACGGCGGGCCACTGTGGACCCGGCGCATCCACCGCGGTATCGCGGCCCGGCTGCGGGCCGGTGGTTATCGCAGCCTGGCCGACGCCGTGGGCGCCGGCCACGCCGCGCACCGCTGAGCGGACCGGCCACTCACGCGGCGGAACCGCTACGGATGGCGCCGGGGCCGCCCCGATGCGGAACCGCGCCCGGCGGCAGCCGATCGTGCATGAACTGCGACTCCAGCAGCCGGGCCTCCACTCGGTTCGCCAGCAGCACGACCACCTGCTCCCAGACCAGGCCGAGCAGATCCACCGATTCGGCGGCACGGACCATCGCCGTCTGGTCGTACACCAGCGCGGGATCGGACAATGTCTCGTCCACGGCCATACCGGCATAGGCCTGCTCGAACGACAGATCACGGCCGGGCAGCCAGCTCAGCCGCCACCACGAGCCGTGCCGGGTCTGCACGCGTTCGGCGAGTTCGGGGGAGATACCGCTGGTCATCAGCCAGTCGGTGATATGGATGGTCACAGCTGCCTCCTCAGGGGCTCGGCACCGAGACCGGGCCGGAGTAACGGCCGGTACGGCATCGCTGCCGTCAGGAATGGCGGATCGAAGGACGCTCAGCGCGTCTGCACAGAGGATGGCTCGGGGTCCGCGCTCACTCGATCGATACCTCGTAGCGCCTCGCCACGACGTCCGCCGACCAGGGATTTCCTTACTGCGATCACCAGGGCCTCCCGTCCTCTGGATCGAGGGAAAACTCTCTGTCAAGTCTGTCATTTGACAGTCCGCCGGTCAATGCGGATGCCAAACGCCCCTTGCACTATGGTTATTGCCACCGGTGACCATGCTGAAACCCAAGCGGGCGACGGACCAGCTGAAAGGCGTGCCACATGGTTCCTCACGACGACACGGCAATCGTCGCGATCCGCGATATCTTGACCCGGCTCTGCAAACGGTCCGGCCTCAGCTCGGAGCGGCTGCGGACAACCGAGATCGATATCAGTCCCCTTCTCGACCTTCCCGTGGTCAGGCGATACGCGGACGACCACGGGAGCACCCGGCTCCAGGCCGTCCTCCCGGTCGTACGCGAACACGCGCGCCGATTGCCGCCCACCCACCGTGTGATCACGGACGCCGAATTGTCTCTGGGCCTGCTGGAGGGGACAGACGAGCCCGACCTCGATCGCGCAGCGCTCTACTCCCAGGATCTCGGCGCACGCCGCGAATATCTGTCGGCGCACTGGCGTCGGCTACACGAACTGGCGTCCGCCGACTCCATACCGCCGGCTCCCACTGTGCGCTCTCTGCGCGCGACCCCCGAACGCCGTGCTTTCACCGCCCTCGCTGCGTTACTGGTCACCGGCGCGGTTCACACCGACGATCGATACGGCCGTGGCCCCGCACGAGCGAGCATCGGGACCCTCACCGTTATCGGTGACGCGGTGATCGACCACGTCTACCAGGTGGATACCATTCCCGACGCTCGCGGTTTCGCGCGTGGGCGTTTCACGGCGAATCCGGGCGGCAAGGGGCTCAATTGTGTCGTTGCTGCGGCGCGCCTGGGCATCGACGTCAGGTTCATCGCCGCTGTCGGCGATGACGAGGGCGGTCGGCGCATCCTCGATTACCTGCGATCCGAGAACATCGACACCTCGCTGGTAAAGATCGTCCCGAAGACTGCCACACCGATCACCGCCCTGATCGTGAATCGCACCGGCGTCACCGGCACAATCGCGTGCACTGACGACCGGATCCGGCTGACCGACACCGAACTCACTGCTCCGCTCGTCCGGTCCGCCCTCACCGATTCCGACGCGGTTCTCATCACTCTCGAGCCCCCGCTTCCGGTGATCGAACAGGCTCTGGGCACTGTCCAAGCCCTGGCCGACCGCCCACCGGTACTCGTCACCTCCGCGAAGGTCGACTCTCCACAGGTTCTCTACCGCTACCTGCCCTATGTGGACTATCTGATCGGTTCGCTTCGAGAACTCGATTACCTCGTTCCCGAAGTCCCTGCTCGCTCCGCTCCCCATATCGCGGAGCAGCTACGAATGCTCGGCGCCCGCGCCGTATGCGTAGTAGAAGAATTCGGATGCACGGTACGCTCCGACCGCCTCACACTCGACATCCCCCGCATGCAGGCCGCGGCCCTCACGGATATCCCCGGCTCACGGTCCGCCTTCGTCGGCGCCCTCATCTATCGCCTGCTGTCGGTGGCCGGCGACCAGGGAAGGCCGGACCCGCAGCGCCGTGTCGCGGATGAACACGACTTCGCCTGGGCCACCGCCGCCATGGTCGCAACGCAGGCCTTTGCCGGGGACATACCCGGCACGATGCCGACTGTCGACGAGGTGGATCGAATCATCCGGCTGACCGCCGAGAGCCACTGATCGATAGCGGCGTATGCCGGCGAGTGTGCGGGGTGGGAAAGTTCACCACCGCCCATTCGGCCTCGATCCGGCACGCGTAGGCCACCGGCCCCCGCTGCCGGCCCCGGCACGTCGACGTCCTCCGGGTGCGTGGGTGTATACGGCCGGGTGTGACGGGAGCGCCTTTATCGCGCCAGGCCGAACGCCGTGACGGCGTCACCGCAGCGATCCGGGGGTAGCGACACAGCAACCGAAGCCATCGACGTCCGGCGCGGTGGTGACCGGAGCGGCGGAACGATCGACCTCGACGCACCTCGGCCGGCGGCGCTTGCCTTACTTGAAGCCATACCATAAGTTAGCTATTGGGTAACTGACCCTTGAGCCTATGGCCCCGGCAGCCCGGTGCCGTATCGCCAGGGCCCCGCTGTGAGATCTGCCGAGACGTGTGTTCACTCCCCGCTCGAATCCGGATCGACGCGCGACCGGAGGTCACCCGGTCGACGCCCGGGATTTCGTGCGGGATGCCGTACCGCTGGTTCGTCGCTCTGTCGGAGATCGATCGGATTGGAGACATCGGGCATGATCGAGACGCCGGACCTTCGGGGTTTTCTGAATCGGCTGCGTGAGCTGGGCGAGCTGTCCGAGATCGACGAGCAGGTGGACTGGGACCTGGAAATGGGTGCCATCACCCGCTATTCGAGCGAGCGAGGCGAGCCGGCGGTGTTGTTCAACCGGGTCCGCGACACCGTCGACGGGATGCGCGCGCTCGGCATTCACCTCGGAGCGAGCAAACAACCCGGGCTGCGGTACGCGCGGATCGCGGTGGCGCTGGGTCTGCCCGAGTCGGCGTCGGCGTCGGAGATCGTCGCGGCGATCGTTGCAGGTCGCTCCGCGCCGGGGATGAAGCCGGTGGTGGTCGACAAGGATTCCGGCCGCATCCACGTCCGGTACGGCACGGACATCGAGATCGACAACTTGCCCTTGCCCTACATCCACGACGGCGACGGCGGCCGGTACCTCAACACCTTGGGCGTGACGATCATGCGCTCACCCGACGGTGAGTGGACGAACTGGTCGGTAGCGCGGGTTCAGGCCATCGGCGGCAACCGCGCTGTCGGTGTGGTGGCCCCGTTCCAGCACATCGGCAAGATCCATAAGCTGTGGGCCGATCGGGGCCTGGACATGCCCGTCGTGTTGTGCATGGGAGTGGACCCGCTGGCCTTGTTTGCCGGTGGCGGGCCCCTGCCCGACAACGTCGACGAAGTCGATTTCCTCGGTGCCTACACCGGCCGGCCGATCGAGCTGGAGCAGGCCGAGACCAACGACCTGTTGATCCCGGTCAGCGCCGAGCTGGTGCTGGAGGGCTCGATTTCGCAGAGCGAGGTGGCCACCGAAGGCCCGATGGGCGAATATGTCGGGCTGATCTATCAGGCGTCCTCGAGATCGCACCGTTTCGTGTTCACCTTCGACAAGCTGGCCTACCGCGACAACGCGATCGTTCCCTTCGACGCCGCGGGCGAGCCCCCGGAGGAGAACCACACGGTGTGGGGTGTCATGACCGCCGCCGAGTCGCTGTACCTGCTGCGTGAGGCGGGGTTGCCGATCACCGACGCGTGGGTGCCGTTCGAAGCGGTCAACAACTGGCTGGTCGTGTCGGTGCCGGTCGGATTCGCCGTCCAGGAGGACCAGGACGCGCTGCTGGACAGGATCGGCGACGTCGTCTTCCATTCCAAGGCCGGTTTCCCCCTCAAATCCATCCTCGTCGTGACCGACGACCTCGACATCCACGATCCCGACGAGTTGATCTGGGCACTGGCCACCCGGCATTCGCATTCGCGGTCGATGGGGGTGTTCCACAACGAAACCATCTGGGCGGTGTCGCCGTTCATCAGCGGTGTGAACGGTCAGGCCGGCGTGGACAAGGTCGTGTTCAACCTGTTGCCGCCGCCGGGGGGGACGATTCCGCCGCGCACCAAGTTCGAGGTCAACTATCCGCCCGCGGTGAAAGCCGCCGCGCTGCAGAAGCTGCGCACCGCCCGGGACGGACAACACGCATGAGCCCGCCGGAGCCGCGGCGCCTCATCGTGGGGGTATCGGGGTCGAGTGCCCCGCAGCTCGCCGACACCTTGTTGCGGGCCCTGCGCGAGATACCCGACGTGCAGACGCATCTGGTCCTGACCCGTGGTGCGGAGCTGTCCATCAAGATGGAAATGGACATGGCCGCCAGTGAGTTCGAAGAGCTGGCCGACGTCGTCTACGACCCGGGCAATTTGAGTGCGGCGATCTCGTCGGGTTCGTTCACCACGATGGGCATGGTGGTGATCCCGTGTTCGATGAAGACGCTGGGCTGCATTGCCAACGGGATCTCCGTCGATCTGGTCGCCCGCGCCGCCGATGTATGCCTCAAAGAACGACGCAAGCTCGTGCTGGTCACCCGCGAGACGCCGCTGAACCTGGTCCACATCCGCAATATGGAGACCGCGACACTGGCCGGCGCGGTGGTGTTTCCGCCGGTGCCGGCGTTCTACCACCGTCCTGCCTCCATCGACGACCTGCTCAAACAATCCGCGGGCAAGGTTCTCGATCAATTCGGTATAGCGCACGACCTGTTCCAGCGGTGGAAGTAGCGGCCGCGTCCCTGGAGCGCGGTCACCTCCGACCTCCGACCGATTGCACGGAAAGGCGGACCCGATATGCGGCTCGGCGCGTTCCTGATCAACTCCCATCCGCCGGAGCGGTCCATCCACGACGGCCACCAGGAGGATCTGGCGCAGATCATGTTCCTCGAACAGGCCGGTGTCGACGAGGTCTGGATCGGGGAGCACTACACCGCCCGATGGTCTCCGTGCCCGGCGCCGGACCTGCTGATCGCCCAGGCACTGATGATCACCAACCGCATCCGGCTGGGACCCCTCGGACACCTGCTGCCCTACCACCACCCCGTCGAACTGGCGCACCGGGCAGCGTATCTCGACCATCTCAGTGGCGGCCGGTACCAGTTCGGTGCGGCGATCAGCGCGCTGCCCACCGACCGGCAGTTGTTCGCCATCGACCATCGGCCCGGCCTCAACCGGGACATGACGTTCGAAGCCCTCGACATCATCGACCGCCTCTGGACCGAGGGCCCGACCGAGTTCCGTGGCATGTTCTGGAACACGGGTAGCCCGGACAGTCCGCTGCCCGCACTCGACTATTTTCTGCGGCCGCTGCAACGCCCCCGCCCGCCGATCGCGATGGCCGGTATGACCGCGGGTTCGGCGAACCTGCGGCTCGCGGGCGCGCGTGGCTACCTGCCGGTGAGCCTCGCGATCACTCCGGACGGCCGGCAGCTGGCGCGGCAGTTCGACACCGTCGCCGACGGCGCGGCCGCTGCCGGGCGTATCGCCGACCGCGGTCGATGGCGGATCGTGCAGGACATCGTGGTCGCGCCCACCGACAGCGAGGCCCGGGAACTGGCTCGACACGGTGCGATGGCGCGCTGCTGGAGCGAGTTCCTGCTGCCGCTGTATCTGCACCTGGGACTCGGGCCGCTGTTGGGGGCGCTGCCGGACGGCACCGTCGTCCCCGACGACGAGATCGACCTGGATTATCTGCTCGAGCATCTGTGGCTGGTCGGATCCCCCCGGACCGTCGCCGGGAAGATCGACGAATTAACACGCGCGACAGGCGGTTTCGGCACGCTACTGCTCACGTGCTACGACACGGCCGAGGAACGCGAAACCTGGCAGCGCTCGGTCCGGCTGCTGACCACCGAGGTGCTGCCGCAGTGCCTCGAATCCGACACCGGCGCGCCCGGATCGGCCGCCACCATAACGCAGCGACCGGCAACAGCCGGTCGCCGCGCCGACGGAACCGCGTGACACGGTCGGTTCAACCGCCCGGAGACCTCGCCGAAACAGAACCGACGTCCGGTACCCAACCCTATTTCCCGGTGGAAGGTAGAGCACATGACGAGCACCCAGTCACGGACGAAGCACCTGAAGTCGATCGAAGAATTCCTCGCGGTGCTCCGCGAGCACGGTGATGTGCAGGAGGTGACCGCACCGGTGTCGTTGCAATTGGAGGCCGGCGCGGGTATCCGGTACGCGTACGAGAACAACCTGCCGGCGGTGCTCTACACCACCATCGACGGCTATCCGCAGTACAAGCTGATGGGTGGTGTGACCCCGTTCTCGTCGGATCCCCACAACCCCTACGGCCGGTTGGCGGTCGCGCTGGGCCTGCCGTGGGACACGAAACCGCTGGCCATCCTGGAAGCGCTCGTCGAATTCAACGAGGCCCACCGCCTGATCCCGCCGGTCGTCGTGGACAACACCACCCGCACCCGCCACGACACGGTCGACCTCCACTCGGTGCCGGCGCCGTTGTTGCACGACGGTGACGGCGGCGAATACCTGAACACGGTCGGCACGATGGTGGCCCGCACCCCCGACGGCTCCTGGACCAACTGGCATGTGTGCCGGGTTATGCGCCTCGACGCCACCCGGGTCACCATCTGGACCCGCGACTTCCAGCACTTCGGCCAGATCTACAACATGTGGAAAGAGATCGGCAAGCCGATGCCGTTCGCGTTCTGCCAGTCACCCGAACCGTCCGCCACCGTCGTATCCGGCTTCCGGGTACCCGCACAGGTCGACGAAGCGGCGTTCCTGGGCGGATGGTTCGGTGAGGCACTGGAGGTGAGCCCCTGCGACAGCGTCGACCTGGAGGTCCCTGCCACCTCCCATGTCGTCATCGAGGGCCACATCAATATCGACGAACGGCACTCCGAAGGGCCGTTCGGCGAATGCGCCGGCTACCTGATCCCGTCGCTGACCTGCGAGGAACTCGTCGGCCACGTCACCGCCATCTCCTCGGTTCCGCAACCGATCGTCGCTGCCGTGCCGGCGGGCAAGCCGGTCGACGACGACCACACCCTCATCTTCATCGGGCATTCCATGGGCAACACCCAGATGCTGCGTGACGCGGGCCTGCCGGTCCGGCATTGCTGGGTCAGCCCGGAAAGCGCCGGCTCGCAGTGCACGGTGACCGTGGACAAGAACTGGCCCGAGACCTATTCCGGTGACCGGGTCGCCTTGTTCACCGAGATCGCCAACCTGCTCAACAAGCAGGGGAAGATCCCGTGCGTCATCCACACGGCCGTGGTCGAGGACGATATCGATCCCACCGACCCGCGTGATGTGCTGTGGGGGTGGTGCAGCCGCGCCGCGGCCACCGAGATGTTGACCCTCGACGGGTATATCACCGAGTTGTCCGTCGGGCTCAGCCTGGACGAACACAACGCCGTGCACGGCAACCGCAACTACTACAACGGGTTGCACAAGGGATGGTCGCTGGAATACACCCCGGCGTCGTTCACCGAAATCTATCCCCCCGACGTCCAGCGGAAGATGAAGAGCGTCATCGACGACGCCATGGACAGCCGTCGCGGATAGCCACCGCCGATCCCGGCGTCCCCCGTCCCGCCGGTCCCGAAGACATGGAGCCGGCGAGGGCCGGCTGCATGGCCTCTGCCCTGAACCGAGTCGCGACCCGGCCTGTCACCACAATCCCCGAGAATGCCCGTGCGACCGTGAGGACCTGATATGACCACTAGGACGCCGGTACCGATTCCGACCGGGTGGACCTCATCGCCCGACATCTACGCCGACTTCTCGCGAGTGCTCGATCCACTGGGCCTCGACGTCGCCGACACGGGCGGTCAGGTCACCTTCACCGGCGAGGACCCGATCCTGCCGAGCAAGCACCGACTCGGCGCCATCATGGCGATGGGCATGATGGCCCCGGCCGTGGGAACTCAGATCCTCTACCGGATGATGGGCGGGCCGGCCCAGGACCTGTCGGTCGACCTGCGCGACGCGGTCACACAGATCTTCCCCCAGACCTATTTCGCGCCGACCGTGGCGGGCTACCCGTACTTCAAGTCCATGTTCGAGAACCCGCTGGGAATAGCGGTCTATCCGCTCGAGGGCGATCGCTGGTACATGCCGACCGCGATCTATCCGAAAATGGTCACCGACTGGCTCGGACTGCTGCGCTGTGAACTGACGAAATCCTCGGTCGAGCAAGCCCTGTCCACGTGGGACATGGACGAACTCGACGCGGAGGTGGCCCGGCGCGGCATGATCGGGGCACCGGTCATGACCGCCGAGCAGTGGTACTCCCACCCGCAGGGCAGCTACCTCGCCAACGTGCCGATGATCGACATCATCAAGATCGGGGACTCCGACCCCGAGCTGCCGGCGCTGCCGCAGTCGGACCGGCCGCTGTCGGGGCTGAAGGTACTGTCCGTGACCCACGTCATCGCCGGCCCGATCACCGCCCGCACCCTCGCCGAACAGGGAGCCCAGTGCCTGGATCTCTACGGGCCCGGCTTCGAGGAACGACCCGGCGCCATCTTGGATTGCCGGACGGGCCTGCGAACCAGCTGGGCGGACCTCAAACGCGCGGAGTACCGAGGGCGGGCCCTGGACCTGCTCCGCTCCGCCGACGTGTTCATCGAGAACTTCCGCGGCCGCAAGATCGCCAACTTCGGTCTGTCGGCCGAGGAGGCCGCCGACCGGCGACCGGGAATCATCTACACCTCACTGCGCGGATTCGGCTGGGACGGGCCGTGGTTCGACCGTGGCGCGTTCGACCCCGACGCCAACGCCTGCACCGGCTACATGTGCCTGGAAGGCACACCCCACGCCCCGAAACTTCCGCCGACGGTGGTCCTGAACGACTACCTCGCCGGATACCTCACCGCCGCGGGTGTGCTGGCAGCGCTGAAAATGCGGGCCGAGCACGGCGGCAGCTACCACGTCCGAACCTCACTGTCCCGGTTCTCGATGTGGTACTCCCGGCTCGGACTGTTCGACAACAACTACATGCTCGACACGATCAAAAATCCCGACCACCAGGCGAACCCGGTCCGTACGTTCGAATTCCGTGGCGGCTACGGCAAACAAGTTCACCTGCAGCCCGGAATCACCTACTCCAAGACCCCCTCGCGCTGGGAAATCCCCGGCGGCGGCCCGATCGTCGCCCCGATCGGCTACTGGGAACCGCAATGGCTGTGACGTGACGGGCGGCAATGCCGCCCACAGTGGCAGCCGACGATCAGCCCGGTGTGACGAGCGCGCCACAGTGGCCGTCGAGCGCGCCGGAGGCCTGGAGCCCATCGGGCGCTACGGGGCAGAGCCGGCCGCATCACGATCCGGGTGGGTACCGGCCGACACCGTTGCGCAGCGTGACGTGACGGCCGCGCTGGAGTCCGCGGGTGTCCAGGCCCCGCGCCGGTGACATCGAGACCGATTGCGCTCGACCTGCGTGACCACGTCGACCAGCCACCACGTCAGCGCGTCAACGTCGGCTTCTGCGTCTCCGAGGTCTGGCACGAGACGGCCCCCTCGGCTTGCCCACCGGCCGGCCCATCGTCCGCAAGATCGCATAGCAACGCCCCCGCGCGATCCCCAACCCCGCAGCCGCTTCCCGCACCGACACCCCGGAATCGACCACCCGGGCCAGATGCTCACCGAACCGAGCCACATCCTCCGAAAACGACACGATCGCCGCAACCTCTCAAATCAAGAGTGTTGCGACGATCGCGTGAACCCGCCGATCGCCGGGGCCACCTGTGAGGGCGGGATTACTTCTGCTCGTAGGTTCCGACCAGAATCGCCCGCGCCAGGGTGTGCGAGAACAGGTTGAACCCCAGGAACGCCGGAGAGGCCTCCGGCGGCACGCCCAGTGAGTCCACGTCCACCGCGTGCACCACGATGAAGTAGCGGTGCGGGCCGTGTCCGGCCGGCGGTGCCGCCCCGACGTATCCCGCGAACCCGCCGTCATTACGCAGCGTCACCGCACCGGACGGCAGTTCGCCGCCCTCACTGCCGGCGCCCGCGGGCAGCTCCGTCACCGATGCCGGGATATCCGCCACCGCCCAATGCCAGAAACCCGAGGCCGTCGGCGCGTCGGGGTCGTAGACCGTCACCGCGAAACTCTTGGTCTCCGCCGGGAATCCCGACCAGCTCAGCTGCGGCGACACATCCGCACCCCCGGCGCCGAAGACACCGCTGACCTGAGCGTTGCCCAACGTCGCGCCGTCGGACACATCGGTGGAGGTCAGGGTGAACGACGGAACCGAAGGTAGGGCGTCGTAGGGGTTGTCGGCCATGTTCTCCTCTTTCGAATCGGATCAGCTGTGCAACAGGAAGTGTTCCAGCACCTCGGTGCCGAATTCGAGCGCGTCGATCGGAACACGTTCGTCCACACCGTGGAACAGGGCCGCGAAATCCAACTCCGGCGGCAACCGGAGTGGCGCGAACCCGAAACACCGGATGCCCAGATGCGCGAGGGCTTTCGCGTCCGTGCCTCCGGAGAGCATGTACGGGACGGTCCGGCCCTGCGGATCGTGGGCCAGGATCGCGTCGTTCATCGCGTCCACGAGATGACCGTCGAAGGTCGTTTCGTAGGAGTCGAGTTTGGTGATCCACTCCCGCTCCACATCCGGACCGATGAGCTCGTCCACTTCACGTTCGAACTCGGCCTGCCGGCCCGGGACCACCCGGCAGTCCACCACCGCCTCCGCGGTCTGCGGGATGACATTCGCCTTGTAGCCGGCGTTCAACATGGTCGGGTTGGCAGTATCACGCAGGGTCGCGCCGATGATCCGGGAAATGGATCCCAGCTTGGCCAGTGTCCCCTCGATATCGGGACTCCCCGGATCGAACTCCAGCCCGGACTCCTCCGATACAGCGGCCAGGAACTCGGTGACCGAATCGGAGAGCACGAGCGGAAACGTATGGGTGCCCAGGCGCGCCACCGCGGCCGCCAGGATGGTGACGGCGTTGTCCTCGTGCAAGAACGAACCGTGGCCCGCGCGCGCTTTCGCGCGCAACCGCATCCAGCCCAGCCCCTTCTCCGCCGTCTCCACCAGATAGAAGCGTCGCTCACCGCCGTCGGGGCGCGGGACGGTCAGGGAGAACCCGCCGACCTCGCCCACGGCCTCGGTAACGCCTTCGAAGAGGTCGGGCCGGTGCTCCACCAGCCAATGCGATCCCCACTTCCCACCGGCCTCCTCGTCGGCCAGGAAGGCGAAGACCAGGTCTCGGGGCGGTACCGTCCCCTCGATCTTGAACTGGCGGGCCACCGCCAGCATCATCCCCACCATGTCCTTCATATCGATCGCGCCGCGACCCCACACGTAACCGTCCTGGACGGCGCCCGAGAACGGGTGCACACTCCAGTCCGCCGCCTGTGCCGGCACCACGTCGAGGTGCCCGTGCAGTAGCAGCGCACCGCGACTCGGATCGGCGCCCGGCAGCCGCGCGAAGACATTGCCGCGGCCCGGTGCGCCGGATTCCACATATTCGGTGGTGTATCCGGCGTCTTCCAGTTGCCGCGCCACCCATTCGGCACACTCTTGTTCGCCCTTGGTGGTCGCGAGATCGCCGGTATTGGAGGTGTCGAACCGGATCAGCGTGCTGACCAGCTCCACCACCTCTGCCACGGCACGAGAACGAGCAGAACCCGAATTTTCACCTGTAGCGGCCACGCCCCCTTCCTACCATCTCGGGAGTCCTTGCTTCCCTTCGGTGCGGCGGGTCCAGTGGTCATACATGCTTTAATGCGCATATCTACGTATGGGCATTAAATATGCCAATTCTGGATCCTTGTTCAACAGGACGTGCCGTGCGGAGTGGCGAGGCCCCGGGTAGGCGAGGCGTGGTCCGGCCGGTCGATACGCCGCTCCCCCGCCCGGCACCGGCGACCGGAACGACTCCCCCGCTGGGCCCGGACCTACTCGGCGGGCAGTTCGGAGAGCACTTTACGGAGATAGTCCCGGCTCTCCCCCGGGGTGAGCGCAATAACGCTCAACTTGTTCATCACTGTCATGTACACCTCGACGTCCTGCTTCTTCTCCAGGTAGTGCGAGGTGGTGAGTTGCTCCATGTAGACCATGTCCGGCAGCTCGGGCTCCGGAAACCGGAGGATACTGAACGAACCACCGGCCGCCGGATGGCCGCCCACCGAATAGGGCAGCACCTGGATCTTCACATTGGGCCGATCGGAGGCGGCGATGAGATGTTCGATCTGATCCCGCAATTCGGGATAACCGTCGATCGGGCGGCGCAGGGCATTTTCGTCCACGACCGCCCATAGTGTCGGCCCCGCGGCACGGCTCAGGATGTCCTGGCGGCGCATCCGTATACCGACCCGGCGTTCGGTCTCATCGTCGTTACCGAGCGTGATCACCGACCGGGCGTAGGATTCCGTCTGCAGCAGACCCGGCACGAATTGTGCCTCGTAGGTGCGGATCGTCGTCGCGGCCTGCTCCAGGCCGATATAGTTCTCGAACCAGTTCGGCAGCACATCGTTGAACGGCTGCCACCATCCCGGATCGTTCGCCTTCTTCATCAGATCCACGTAGACGGTCAGCTTTTCCGGATCGTCGACCCCGTAGAGCTTCAGCAGGTCGAGAAGATCACGCTCCCGGAACCGGGTCCGGCCCAGCTCGAGCCGGCTGATCTTGGCATGGGAACCACGGATATGATCGCCGGCGTCCTCGCGGCTGATCCCGCACGCCTCCCGCAGACGGCGCAATCTGCTGCCGAGCGAGATACGTAACACGGTCGGCCCACGATCGGCCTCCGCCGTATCCGGGATATCGGAATCATCACGCTCGTGTGTCATGGTCGCCTCTGGCCAGTTCGTGCTGTGCTGCATCGTACGGCGCCCGCCACCGCCGAACCGCACCGGTCGGCAGGCAATCCTACTATCCGGTAAGCGCATATTCCGGTAACGCGCCCGCTCCGAGCGGGACCGGCACCTGCGCGGCTATCGGCTGCCGCGAACGTGCGGATCGAATCCTACAGTGCTGCATACCCGTAGCATCTTCCTGTTCGCACGCGGTGTCAGGTTTCCTTGCGTAAACTCCCCCACGACACGACGTCCGGCTTCACCTGTACCGCGACGACCCGGGAGACGACACCGATGAGGGCATCGGCAGCAGGAGCGAGTACCACTGGAGTTGCTTCCAGCATAGCGCGTGTCCGTGCGGCCCGGGGACACGAACCGGCCGCACCGCCCGGCGGCGGCAACCCCCTCGCGAACCGTCGCGATCGGACCGAGTCCGCGCGTAAAGCATTGGCCGCCAACGTTTCCCCCCGCCAACGGCGGACGTTCTCATCCGGACGGATCGGGCGTCGCCCGATAGGGTGTTCCGCAGTCAACCGGAACCGGCTGTTCCTGCCGAGGCAGTCCGCTTCCACCGTACGTTCCGACGAACAGGACCCGGCCGCGAGCATTTTCCACCGACCGCCGCGCGCAGTGCCACACCACGGGCCGCCCTGCGGACCCTCCCGTGCGGTCGGTGTCCGGCCCCCTTTCCCACCACCGCACCATCCGGCGTGACCAGAACAAGCACCCGTACCAGTTGGAGGCCCCCGATGTCCGGCACAGTCACCACCACCGAGATCCGCGCGAAACTCACCGAAGTCCTCGGTCACTCCAGTATCGACCTGGCCACATCCAAGGACGGCGTCAACTGGGCCACGAGCGCCTTCTTCGCCAACCTCGACGACGACCTCTTCCGCCTCACCCTCATCCTGGAGAACAGCGGCCGGACCCTGGAGCAACTCAAGGCCAACCCCAATGTGGGTGTGAAGGTGGTGCCGGGCGGGATAGCGGATCCCTTCGCCCAGGGCCTGGGCACGGTCACTCTGCGCGAGGGGGCCGACCAGGACGAGACCTTCCGGGCACTGCTGCGCAAGGAACCACAGATCGAACCGTTCTTCGCCACGCCGGTCACCGCGCTGGTGATCGATATCGACTGGTGGCGCGTCACACACCTGGGTGGCGGCTGGTTGCCCGGCAAGGTCATCGAGCGCAGTACGGACGCCTGAGGGGGCGCCGCCGGGTCGAGGGCATAACATCGCCTTGTTCGATTCGCAACGTAGAGAGAGGTATTCATGGCCGAACCGGCTCATCGGACAGGGGTTCGTGTCCCGGTCGGGGTGGACACCACCCGGCCCAGTATCGCCCGTGTCTACGACTACAGCCTCGGTGGCAAGGACAACTACGACGTCGACCGCGCCGCCTTCGAGCAGATCCAGCGGATCGCACCACGGCAGGGCGATGTCTCCCGGATGAACCGGCGCTGGCTCCACCGCGTGGTGCGCTATCTGGCCGGACCTGCCGCCATCGATCAATTTCTCGATATCGGCGCCGGTTTGCCGACGGTGGGTAACACCCATCAGATCGCGCAGCAGGAGAACCCCGAGGCCACGGTCGTCTATGTCGACAACGATCCGGTGTGCAACGCACACGGCCGGGTGCTGCTGGAACAGAACGAGAACACCCATTTCGTCTCCGGCGATCTCCTCGAGGAGAACACGCTGCTGGAGAACAAGAACGTGCTGCAGTACCTGGATTCGGACCGGCCGATCGCGGTGATCCTGTGCGGGCTGCTGCATCACGTCGACGACGAACTCGAACCGGCGCGGGTCATGCGCGAATACATCTCCCGGCTGCCCGCGGGCTCATATGTCGCGATCACCAACTTCTGGGACCCGGCCGACGAGAACCCGGAACTGCACGATCTGGCCGAGCGCTTGGAGCGGGCGTTCACGGAAATGGGGCTGGGTTCGGGGTGGTACCGCACCCGCGCCCAGCAGCTCGAGTACTTCGACGGCCTGGAGATCATCGCGCCCGGCCTCGTAGAACTCGAGGACTGGTGGCCGGCCGGACCGGCGACCCGGCCGCGCCTTCCGGAGGAAAAGGTGATCATCGGCGGCGTCGGATACAAACGCCCCGTGGAGAAAGTCCGATTGCACAGTGTGAACGGAAACGGCTGAATCACCCTGTTGTCCGGTGGTGCACGGCGCCGGGTTTCCACCCGGCGACCGCCACGATCGGACAACACCGAACCCACCTGAGGCACAGTTGTTTTCCCAAAAAGGACAGCTCGGCCCGATCCCGTGCCGAGCGCGCCTATCCGGGTTAGGCTCGGCCCACTCCGACGACGCGAACCATTCTCTCGCGCAGTTCGATCGGCGCCGATTGCTCGCTCCGGCACCGCGTTCTACGCTTTGGTGACCCGACTCATATTTCCAGCCAGTTTTTCTTTCGTGCAGAGAGAAGGTCGAGATGGCCGAACCGGCGTACCGGACCGGCGTTCGCAAACCGGTCGGCGTGGACACCACCAGGGCCAGTATCGCCCGTGTCTACGACTACAGCCTCGGCGGCAAGGACAACTACGATGTCGACCGCGCCGCCTACGCAGCGATTCTCGAGGTCGCGCCTCGGCAGGGCGATGTATCGATCATGAACCGGCGCTGGTTGCACCGGGTCACCCGGCATCTGGCGGGCAGTGCCGGTATCGACCAGTTCCTCGATATCGGCGCCGGCCTGCCCACTGTCGCCAATACCCACGAGGTCGCCCAGCAACAGAACCCGGACGCCCGGGTCGTCTATGTCGACAACGATCCGGTGTGCAACGCACACGGCCGGGTGCTGCTGGAACAGAACGAGAACACCCATTTCGTGCCCGCCGACCTCCTGGAGGGCAAAACCCTGCTGCGCAATACCGATGTGACGCGCTACCTGGATATGGAACGGCCGATCGGACTCATCCTGTGCGGGCTGCTCCACCATGTCGACGACGAGCTCGACCCGGTCGGGATCATGCACAGATATGTGGACCTGCTGCCGCCGGGGTCCTATCTCGCGATCAGCCATTTCTACGATCCGGGCCCGGCCGATCCGCAGCAGCACGCGCTCGCCAAAGAGCTCGAACGCCGTTTCACCGAAAAGGGTCTGGGCTCGGGCTGGTATCGCACCACCGAGCAGATCCTCGAATACTTCTGCGGCCTCGAACTCATCGAACCGGGCCTCGTCCAACTCGACGACTGGTGGCCCGCCGGCCCGCCGCTGCGGCCCCGGTATCCCGAAGAGCAGGTCATGGTCGGTGGTGTCGCCTACAAGCCGGCCGGCGACAGCACCGACCACCGGAATCGACCCGGGTAAAGGGTTACCCGTTGACGTGGCGGAACGCGGCCAGAATTCCGGCGGGTATCCGGCCGCGCGTCGACACCTCGTGTCCGTTGCGCAGCGCCCATTCCCGGATCACCTTCGCCGAGGCCGACCGCACCGGCCGTTCCCGTTTCCTCCGCGCGGCCCGACCGGCCTTGCGGGCGAACGGGGTCCACTTACCGAAGACTGCGCGCAATTCCCCCGCGTTGGCTTCGGTCAGGTCGATCTCGTACGTCACGCCCTCGAACGCGAACACCACAGTTTCGGCCGCGGGTGATTCGCCGTCGAGGTCATCGATCAAACTGATGACGACCTTGCGCGCCATGGGCTTGCTCCTCCGATCACCGATTACCTTGCCAGATATGACATCAGCTACCCCGCGGCTGTGCGAATGACCGGGCTTGCCCGCAACGCCGGCACAGCGACCTCGTCCGGGGGATGTGAGCATACCGCTCCGGGTGCGGCCTCCGACGCCGGGGCGGAATCGATCCACCCCGGGTTACCGTGGCGGAGCCGAACGAGAGGACGGACCATGGGCGCGCACCAGGCCGATCTGCCCGAGACCGTCGAATACCGGTTACCGCACCTGTCGATGACGGCACTCGCCTGGGGCGATCCCGGGGCCCGGCTCGCCCTGTGCCTGCACGGCTTTCCCGACAGCGCCTGGACCTGGCGTCATCTCGGCCCCGCTCTCGCCGCCTGCGGATTCCGCGTGATCGCGCCCTTCACCCGGGGTTACGCGCCGACCGCGGTGCCGGAGGACGGCGACTACCATCTGGGAGCGCTCGCCTACGACGCGCTCGCACTGTATCGCGCACTCGGCGCCCCCGCGGACGCGGTGCTCATCGGTCACGACTGGGGCGCGTTGACCACGAATACCCTTGCGGCGCAATCGGATTGCCCGTTCCCGCGGGTCGCGTCGCTGGCGGTACCGCCGGTTCCGGCCATGCGCCCACGCCGGGACGCCGGCGTGGGCGCGTATCTGCGGCAGCTACGGTTCAGTTGGTACATCCTGTTCAACCAGCTACCGGGGATCTCCGAGCGCTCGCTCGACCGGCTGATCCCCCGGCTGTGGCACGACTGGTCGCCGGGGTACGGGGCCGAGACGGATATCGCCCACACCCTGGCCGCGCTGCCGACCGCCGCACATCGGACCGCGGCGCTGTCCTACTACCGGGCCTTCGTCCGGGTCGCCGGGAAGCCGTCCGCTCGCTACGCCGGCCTCCACCGGCACTGGGACGACGCGCCGCGCGTGCCCATGCTGTATCTGCACGGCGACGCCGACACCACCCTGCATCCGGCATTCACGGCCGGGGTGGCCGAGGTCCTGGCACCGGCGGGCGGAAGGACTGTGACCGTGCCCGGCGCCGGACATTTCCTGCATCTGGAACAGCCCGCACGAGTGGCGCAGCTACTGCTCGACTTCTTCGCGGACGACACGGCTCGCGAAGTCTGACTCGGCTTCCCGGGCCGGGAGCGTGATCTTTTTCGCTCCGGGCCCGCTGTAGCGCCCTACTCGGGTGCGATGCGGCCACTCGCTCCGCTATGTTTCCGGTCACATACGAGATATTCCCGCTTCCGCAACTATTACGAGTACCCATATGATCGCGCGGTGGCAAATGAGGCGGAGACGAGCACTCTCATCGAGCACTTCGTGCTCGCCGTCTGCGACCCCGGACGGTGGCAGGGCGTCGACCGGCTCGCCGAACTCGATCTGACCCTCTCGCAGGCCCGGGTGCTGTTCACTGTTGTCCGTCGTCACGAGCCACAACCGATCCACACCATCGCGGGCGAACTCGGCCTGTCGATGACCGCGGCCGGCCGCAATGTCGACCGGCTGGTACGCCTCGGTCTGCTCACCAGGCAGGAGAGCCCCACCGACCGCCGGGTCAAGCTCGTCGGTCCCACCGAACACGGGCAACGGCTCGCCTGGGATCAGATCGCCGTCCACCGCGCGACGATCGATACGGTCGTCCACCGCTTGCCCGAGGCTTTACGGGAGGACCTCGGACGGGTCCTCACCGCCGTGCTCGAGTCCGGGGCCATACACAACGTCGTGGCGTGCCCCCCCGCATCGTCAGGAGACAATTCGTGAACGCAAGCCCAGCCCCCGCGACCGACGCGGGGGCTTCGGACAGAATCGACGCATCGGTCCTGAAACTGGCCGGTGTCGTGGTTCTCGGCGCCATCATGTCCATCTTGGACATCACGGTGGTGAACGTCGCCATGCCGACATTCCAAACCGAATTCGACGTCGCCAACTATTCCACGGTGGCCTGGACGGTCACCGCCTACACGCTCGCGCTCGCCACCGTCATCCCGCTCACCGGCTGGGCCGCCGACCGTTTCGGCACCAAGCGGTTGTACATGACCGCCCTGGTGCTGTTCACCCTCGGTTCGGTGCTGTGCGCGCTGTCCTGGAACATCGCCGCGCTCATCGGGTTCCGGGTGATCCAGGGCCTGGGCGGCGGCATGCTCATGCCGCTGGGTATGACCATCATGACCAAGGCCGCGGGACCGGAGCGGATGGGCCGGTTGATGGCCATCCTGGGTGTGCCCATGCTGCTCGGCCCGATCCTGGGCCCGATCCTGGGTGGCTGGCTCATCGAGGACGCGTCCTGGCACTGGATCTTCCTGATCAACCTGCCGCTCGGTGTGATCGCACTCGGCTACGCCTGGTTCATCCTGCCCAAGGACGAGCCGCGTGCCGGTGAAGCCTTCGACTTCGTGGGCATGCTGATGCTGTCGCCGGGTCTCGCGCTGTTCCTGTACGGCATCTCTTCCATCCCGGAGGAGGGCACCGTAGCCACACCGAAGGTGTGGGCGACCATGCTGGTCGGCGGGGCACTGGTGGTCGCGTTCGTGTTCTACTCGTTCAAGCCCAAGAATCCGCTGCTGGATCTGCGGCTGTTCCGGAATCGCGACCTGACCGTCGCCACCGTCACGATGTTCCTGTTCTCCGCATCGTTCTTCGGCGGACTGCTGCTGATCCCCACCTACTTCCAGCAGGTGCGGGGCGAGAGCGCGCTGCTGGCCGGACTACTGGTGGCGCCGCAGGGTATCGGATCGCTGCTCACCATGCCGATCGCCGGCATGCTGGTGGACAAATTGCCGATCGGCCGGGTGGTTCCGGTGGGTCTGGCGGTTCTCACCGCGACCATGTTCGGGCTCACCCAGATCGAGGCCGGCAGCTCCTACTTCTATGTGCTCAGCGTGCTGTTCGTCATGGGTCTCGGTATGGGCCTCACCATGATGCCGCTGATGACGGCTGCCCTGCGCACGCTGAACGAGGCACAGGTCGCGCGCGGTTCCACTCTGTTGAACATCATCCAGCAGATCGCCAGCTCGGTGGGTGTCGCGGTGATCTCGGTGGTGCTGACCAACCGGATGCAGAACTCCGAGGCCGTGTCGGCGGGGCAGGCGATGATGGAGGCCCAGCGGACCGGCGAACAGCCCGATCCGTCGGTGCTGCAGTACATCGCGAGCCTGGGCGACAAGTTCGAAACCGTTATGCTCGGGGAGATGTCGGATGCCTACGCCGGCACCTTCTGGGTGGCGTTCGCGCTGTGCCTGGTCACCCTCGGCTTCTCCGTCCTGCTTCCGCGTAAGGCGAGCGCGGTGCCGAAGTCCGATTCCGATACGCCGGCCCCGGTGCTCATGCACTGACCTCCCGGCACTCCGGACCCGCCCCGCCCGCCCAACCACCCCGGTTCAGGCGGGCGGTTGCGTTTTCCGGAACCAGTCGAGAATCCGCGGAAGCGCCTCCCGGACGGTGGCACCGTGGTCGATATCGCCGAGGTCGATCAGTTCGGCGGAGGCGCCCAGTTCGGCTTTCGTACAGCGCAGCGAATTCTCGAAGGGGACACTGCGGTCCCCGGGGGCGGCGAACAGCCGGACCGGCACCGTCGCGGTCCAGTCGCACACGATATCGCTGTCGGCCATGGCTCGCAGGGCGGCGCCGGTGGGGTTACGTGCCAGTTCCAGGTAGTGCGGGGTCAGCAACTTCTCCGGGGTGTCCGGAAGCCCCGAGGACACGGCCAGCAGATCGTGGCGCCCGTCGAAAAGTCCGTCGATCCGTTGCGCGTAGGGCTGCTGGAACGCTTCGGCGGGATCGTCATAGAGGTGGTAGATCCGGTTCATCGCGGTGATCCAGTAGGCCAGGTAGAGCACCGCGGGGCGTCCCTCCACCCGACCGTCCAGCGCGGCCGGGGCCTGGACCTCCTGGACGGCGTAGGCACCGCTGACCGCGGCGACCGCGGCCGGGGCGAAACCCTCGACCACTCCGCTGTTCAGCTCCCGGCCGAGTGCCAGGGCGGCCTGGGCACCCTGGGAGAACCCGGTCACCAGAACGTTCGGATCCACATCACGGCCCTGGTCGGCGAGCAGCGAACGGGCCGCCAGGAGCAGATCCGCCGAGGCGGAGGCCTCGGTGGGGGCATGGGCGTAGGGATGGAAACCGGGGCCTTCCCCGAGGCCCAGATAGTCCGGGGCGACCGCGGCGTAACCGGCGGCGGCGAACTGGACGGTGCGGGCACGTTCGGTCTCACCGTCCGCCGAGGGCGCTTCGTCGCGGCGCACCGTGGTTCCGTGCGCGTAGGAGACCAGACGCAACCGCTGGACGCCGGTATCCGGGATCACCACCAGGCCGCTGGCGGTGGTGGGCGTTCCGTCGGCCGAGACGGTTTCGTACACCAACCGATAGGCGTGGACACCGTTCGCCCCGGCCACCGGATATTTCCAGTCGGCGAGATAGTCACCGGTCTCGGCGGCGCTCATCTCGAAGACCGGCGCCACCGAGACGACGATGCCGCGCCCGGGCCG
>NZ_JBKOOL010000057.1:0-31121 GCF_046764065.1 Nocardia sp. NPDC002869 | reverse complement strand
CCGAAACGGCGAGACCAAGGGGGCCTCAACCCCGCGGCGCCGCAGGCGCCGCCAATAAACACAGCACCTTCACGAGCAGGTTCACGCTCTCGCCTTCACGAGCGAGCTCGCACCCCACCTTCACGAGCGAGCCCACATGCCCCCACCTTCACCAGCGGCTCACACCCCGCCTTCGTCGGTGGAGCCCACTTCTCCGCCTACCAGGTCAGTGAGAGGCCCCCGCGCTCGCGGGCGGAGGTGCTACCAGGGCTTCGTGGGCAAGCCTGCTTCCCGCCTTCACAGGCAAGCCGCGCACCGACCCTCGCGACGGATGTAGTTGCCTCGCCTTCCCGAATGAGCGTGCCACCTCGCCTCTACCGGGAGCGCCCGCTCACCCCGTGAGCAGAACCCCTGTACCCCGCAGGGCATCACCGGCCTCATGATCCAAGCCGGCTCACAGGAGTTCCGCCCGCCGAGCCTCAGTGCCCTTGTTCTTCCAAACGCTTGAAAGACGCCTGGATCTCGGCCTCCGCTTCCGCCCGGCCCACCCACTCGGAACCCTTGACGAACTTGCCGGGCTCGAGGTCCTTGTACCGCTCGAAGAAGTGCTTGATGGCGGCCAGTTCGAATTCCGGGACGTCGCCGAGGTCCTGGATGTGGTCCCAGCGGGGGTCGCCGGCCGGGACACAGAGGATCTTGTCGTCGCCGCCGGCCTCGTCGGTCATCTTGTACATGGCGACGGGACGCGCTTCGACGATGACGCCCGGGAACACCGAATCGGGCAGCAGGACGAGCGCGTCCAGCGGGTCGCCGTCCTCTCCGAGCGTGTTCTCGATGTAGCCGTAGTCGGCCGGGTAGGCCATGGAGGTGAACAGGAACCGGTCGAGGCGTACGCGCCCGGTTTCGTGATCGACCTCGTATTTGTTGCGTGAACCCTTGGGGATCTCGATGGTGACGTCGAATTCCACGCCAGCTCCTTTCGCTGCTCTCACGATGCGCCGTGGTGGCCGGCTTCGCCGACGCACCCGGTTGTTCGCCGAGAACGGTAGCCGAACACCGATATTGTTGTCGGCGGGCACATGGGTTCAGTGGGGGCTCGGGTGTGATAGTCGCCGGACATGGGAGAAGACGGGCAACGTGGTGGTGCAGGGCGGCAGCGGTAGGTATGGTTCGGCCACGCGCCGACGCCGCCGTGTACGGACGTGGTCGATCATCGTGCTGGTGGTGCTGGCGGGGGCGGCGGCGGTGGCCGCGGTGATCCTGAAACCGTGGACGCCGGAGTTCCGGCACGGTGGGCTCACCATCGCCGCGCCGCCCGCACCGGCCATCGTTTCACCGGAGGTCGCGCCGGCCCCGGATACCGCGCCCGCGCCGAGTGCGGCGGGGGTCGCGGCGGCGCTCGGTCCGGTGGTCGCCAATCCCGATCTGGGTGGTTTCGCCGGATCGGTCACCGATGCGGCCAGCGGCACCGTGTTGTGGAGTGAGCGCGCCGACGAGCCGCGCGTGCCCTCGTCGACGGCCAAGATCATGACCACCGCGGCGGCGTTGCTCACCCTGCCCGCCGATCAGCGAGTGCAGACCAAGGTCGTCGCGGGTTCGGCGCCCAATGAGATCGTGCTGGTGGCCGCGGGTGATCCCACGCTCACCGCCCAACCGGGCGGGCAGGGTTACTACCCGGGTGCGGGGAGTCTGCTGGATCTGGCCGCTCAAGTGCGCAACGCGGATATCCGGGCCGACACGGTCGTGGTGGACACCTCCGTCTATTCGGGCCAGACCATGGCCCGCGGCTGGGATCCGATCGATATCCCCGGCGGCTCCATCGCTCCGCTGGAATCGGTGATGCTCGACGGCGGCCGGCTCGATCCCGCGGGCGAGTATTCGCCGCGATCGGGGACTCCGGCGCTGGATGTGGGCAGGCGGCTGGCCACCGAACTCGGTCTCGACCCGGCCAAGGTGCGTATCGGTTCGGCACCGCAGGGCACCAAACGGCTGGGTGAGGTCGCTTCGGCGCCGCTGCGCGACCGGCTGCGCGACATGATGGTGTATTCGGACAATGTGCTGGCCGAGACCATCGGCCGGGAGGTCGCCCAGGCCACCGGGCGGCCGATGTCGTTCGAGGGGGCGGCGGCCGCGGTGGCGGCGGTGCTGGCCGAACACGGTTTCGGGATGACCGGGGTGACGATGTTCGACTGCAGCGGACTCTCGGTGGACGACCGGATACCCGCCCGGCTGCTGAACCAGATCATCAACACCGCGGCCGGCCCCGAACCGGATGCCGAGCCCACCACCTCCGCTCCCGCCCCGCTCGCGCCGCGGCTGGGTGCGGGCGCGGGCCGGCAGGCGCAGCCGGAACCGGCCGCCGCCACGCTCACGAGCCGTTTGGTGCCGATGCTGGACTATCTGCCGGTCGCGGGCGGTACCGGCTCGCTGAGCAGCAGATATGTCACCCAGAACCAGGGCGGTGCCGGCTGGGTGCGCGCCAAGACCGGAACATTGTCGGTGGCCAGTACGTTGGCTGGTTACGTGCTGGATCGTGACGGCCGGGTCTTGACCTTCACACTGATGTCGAGCGATCGGCCCCCGGAGGTCAGTCGGCCCGCGTTGGACGCCGTCGCGACCACGTTGCGCAACTGTGGATGTTCCTGACGGCTGGAGGGCGCATGACGATTCGACAAGGTCCCGACGGGCCCGGCGCCCGGACAGTGGCCGAGAACGGCGGTTCCGGTCGCGAGCACGAGCGACGTACTTTTGCGGGTTCGGTGGATTGGCGCTGGGCGGCCCGTACCGGTGCCGCGCTGGTACCGGCCGGACCCCGTACCTCCCGGCCGGCCGCGGAGCAGGCGGTAGCCGAGCTGAGCGAGGCCTCGGTGTGCGCCGAGGCGCCCGTGCGGGCGGTGACCGGCCTGCTCGACGACCAGCCCGTTCCCGCGGCGCGGATCGTGGACCGGCCCGGCTGGATCGGGGCGGCGGCCGATTCCATGTCGCAGCTGACCGGCACCGGAACCACGGACCGCGGCCTGTTCACCGGTAAACCGGCCGGGGTGCAGGTGGGCGCCATGCTGGCGTTCCTGTCCACCGCGATCCTGGGCCAGTACGACCCGTTCACCGGTCCGGACGGCACGCTGCTGCTGGTGGCCCCGAATATCGTGGGGGTCGAGCGCTCGCTCGCCGTGCCGTCGGCCGATTTCCGATTGTGGGTCTGCCTTCACGAGGTGTGCCACCGGGTCCAGTTCTCGGCGTCGCCGTGGCTGGCCGGGTATATGCGCGAGAACGTCGAGGTGCTCGGCGAGATCGGTGACGAGGCGACCTCGGAGATGTTGTCCCGGTTGCTCACCGAGGTGAAACTGCGGCGCAGCGGCCAGGTTTCCGACGATCCGGCCTCGCGCGGCGTGGTGGGACTGCTGCGGGCCACTCAGCCGCCGGACCAGCGGGCGGCACTGGACCGGCTGCTACTACTCGGCACGCTGCTGGAGGGGCACGCCGACCATGTGATGGACGCGGTCGGCCCGAGTGTGGTGCCCTCGGTCGAGCAGATCCGGATGGCGTTCGACAAACGCCGGACCCGGCCCGCGAACCCGGTGCAGCGCCTGCTGCGCGCGCTGCTCGGTATCGACGCGAAGGTGGCGCAGTACGTGCGCGGGAAGGCCTTCGTCGACGAGGTGGTGGGCACGGTGGGCATGGAACGCTTCAACATGGTGTGGACCGATGCCGAGACGCTGCCGCGCACCGACGAGATCGACGAACCGCGGCGCTGGATCGCCCGCGTCCTGGACTGAACGGTGCCCTCCGCCCAACAGCGGCCGATCCGGTTACCGGAGACGCCCGCGGTGCTCGGTGTGCGGCAAGCGGTGCGGGCGTGGCTGACCGGGTTCGGCCCGGAGAGTCGGTGTGTGGCCGTCGCCCTGTCGGGCGGCGCGGATTCCCTGGCGCTCACCGCGGCCGCTCTCGCCGAATCCGCGGAAGTGCACGCCTTGATCGTGGATCACCGGTTGCAGGACGGATCGGATGCGGTCGCGGCGACGGCCGCGGCGACGGCCCGTTCACTCGGCTGCCGGTCGGCGCGGGTGCTGCCGGTCGAGGTGAGCGGGCCCGGGGGAATGGAGGCGGCGGCACGGCACGCACGCTACGCGGCGCTGGCGGAGGCGAGATCGGGTCTGCCCGTGCTCTTGGGCCACACCCTCGACGATCAGGCCGAGACCGTACTGCTGGGGCTCGGGCGGGGTTCGGGCGCGCGGTCGATCCAGGGGATGGCCCCGAGCGACGGCCCGTGGGGCCGGCCGCTGCTGGGGGTCCGCCGGGAGACGACCCGGCAGTTCTGCGCCGACCTCGCGCTGACGCCCTACGAGGATCCGCACAACAGCGCCCCCGAGTTCACCCGGGTACGACTGCGCGCCGAGGTGCTGCCCCTGCTGGAGGAGGTGCTCGGCGGTGCGGTGGCGCCGGCGTTGGCCCGGACCGCCGAACAGTTGCGCGAGGACAATGCCGCCCTGGACGCGTTCGCCGGCGAACTGCTGTCGCGGGCCGGCACCGGAACGCCGGTCTGCGCTGTGCTGGCGGAGGCCGCCGCCGCGGTGCGCCGCCGGGCGGTGCGGGCGTGGCTGCTCTCCCAGGGGGTTCCCGGGGTGGCGGGAACACATATCCGCGGTATCGACGACCTGGTGGTGGCCTGGCGAGGGCAGGGTGGGGTGGCCGTGGGGGGCGGTGAGCGGGGGACCCGGTTGGTCGTCGTTCGCGAGCATGGCAGGCTGACACTTGCCCGCACCGATCGGGAACGCCGAGACCGAAGGGAAACCAGTTGACGTGTACGGGGACGATATCGATTCGGTCTTGATCACCGAAGAGGAAATCGCGGCGAAGGTCGGCGAGTTGGCCGAACTGATCGGCAAGCGGTACCCGGCCGACGCGCCGGAGGGCGATCTCCTGCTGATCGGTGTGCTCAAGGGCGCGATTTTCTTCATGACGGATCTGGCCAAAGCTCTGCCGATGCCGACTCAGATGGAGTTCATGGCCGTATCCTCCTACGGATCCTCCACGTCGTCGTCCGGCGTGGTGCGCATCATGAAGGACCTGGACAAGGACATCGCCGGCCGCAATGTGCTCATCGTCGAGGACATCATCGACTCGGGCCTGACCCTGTCGTGGCTGATGCGCAACCTCTCCACCCGCAACCCGGCCTCGCTCGAGGTGGTGACGCTGCTGCGTAAACCCGACGCGCTGCGCACCCAGGTCGAGGTCGCCAATGTGGGGTTCGACATCCCGAACGAATTCGTCGTCGGTTATGGCCTCGACTACGCCGAGCGTTACCGGGATCTGCCCTATATCGGCACGCTCCACCCGCGGGTCTACGGCGGCGAACAGGCCTGAAACGAATCGTGGCCAGGTGGGCGAGCCCATCTGGCCACGATGTTCCGCCGGGTCAGGCCGGGATGGCGGGGGGTGCCGCGAAGCCGCCGGACACGGCCCGCTGGCCGAATTCCAGAATCGTCGGCCGGGTGTCGTCGGCGCGCCAGGCCACTGCGAGCTCGCACGGCGGGAGGCCGGTGACCGGACGGGCGGTGAGTCCGGGCCAGCGGTACATCGGCACATTGTTCTCGGCGAGCAGGCACAGGCCCAGTCCGAGCCCGACGGCCTCGAGCCGGTCCTCGGGGGTGGCTGCTTCCGCGCCGATGGTGGCGGGACGGCCGTTGCGGGCGTCGTTACCGAGCCAGAAATCGCGGGTGGCGCCGGCTTCGGCGGGCAGCGCGACGAACCGTTCGTCGAGCAGATCCGCGAAATCGATCATTTCCTGATTGGCGCGGGGATGGTTCTCCGGCAGGAGCACCCAGCGGCGCTCGGTACGCAGTACCTGCCAGCGGTAGCGGTTCTGGTCGGGCAGGGGCAGCCAGACCAGCGCCAGATCGGCCTGGCGGCCGGCGAGGCCGCTGGACGGGTCGGTCCAGGCGGCGGGGTGCAGGGCCAATCGGTGGCCACTGGCGCTCTCGAGATCGTGCAGCAGCCCACGGCCCAGTGTCGACTGCAGGCCGACGCGCAGGACTTCGCCCGCCTCCTGCAGGGAGCTGTTGGTGGTTTCCCAGAGTTCCAGGATCTTGCGGGCGCCGCTGAGCAGTTCCTTACCGGCAACCGTGAGCGCGACACTGCGCTGGTTGCGATCGAACAGGACCACATCGAGCTGACGTTCCAGCTGCCGGATCTGACGCGACAGGGTCGGTTGGGCGATGTGCAGCCGCTGGGCGGCGTTGGTGAAGTGCAGTTCCTCGGCGACGGCGACGAAATACCGCAGATCGCGCAAATGCGGGTCCATAGCACCTTGCTATCAGAATCGTTGCTGAATTTCCAGCCCTAATTTGTTCAGTGGGTCCGCATATCGGGTCCGAAACAGTCAGCAGGTTTGTTAGTGACAGCTTATGGGGTGGCGCGGTGATGTGCATCATGAGTTCTTCGCATCGCCGACGGTCGGGCACCGCCGGGCGATACGTTGTAAAATACGACGCGTTTGCCGTGGTAGGGGCTGTTTGTCCCGTGCGTGCTGTCACCTCGGCCTATGGAACTGCGGTTCGGTCCGAAGGCGGTCGGGCGAAGCGATTTCGCGCCACCGTGCGATCGACTATGCACGTCAAGTGACATTGATCACAATAGGGTTTCGGTGGGGTCTCGATGGACCCGCGGCGGTGCGTCGCGGCCCTTCCGCTGACGGACCGCGGCCCGGCGACAGCTCCGGCTCAGCTTCCCCGGATCCGCTCCTCGTAGGCCTTGCGCTCATCGGCGTTCACATCGTCGAGGAAGGTCTGGGCCGACCCCATCGACCGCCCCAGGGCGTCACCCATCGACTGCGGTAGCAGGTTCACGAACACCGACAGGGCACCCGCCGCCCGGGTGACGCGAGCCTTGGGCCGGGGCCTGGCGATCAGCCGGACCACCGCCGCCGCGATATCCTCCGGCTCCGCCGCGGGCAGGCCCTTCGGCGCCGCCACCCCGGAACCGAGTTCGGTCCGGGTGAGTGTCGGCAGTACCGACGAGAACGCCACCCCGGTGCCCCGGTACTCCTCGCGCAGGGTGTCGGTGAAACCGAGCACCGCGTGTTTGGAGGCGTTGTAGGTGGCCAGACCCGGAATATGCGTCTCGCCGGCCAGCGACGCGATATTGATGATGTGGCCGCTGCCGCGGGCGAGCATGCGCGCCAGCGCGATCTTGGACCCCAGGATCACGCCGTAGACATTGATTTCCAGTATTCGCCGGGTGATCTGGTCGGTTTCCTCGACCAGCCGCCCGGTCGGCATGATGCCCGCATTGTTGATCAGGACATCGATCGGTCCGATCTCCCGTTCCACATCGTCGAGGAATGTGGTGAAGGACTGGATATCGGTCACGTCGAGCCGGCCGTAGTAGTCGAAATCGTGGTCGGTGCCCGCTTCCTTGACGGTCTTCTCGTCGATATCGCCGATCGCGATCTTGGCGCCCAGTTGCTCCAAGGCGACCGCGGTGGCCAGGCCGATACCGCGGGCGCCACCGGTGATGACGACGACCTTGCCGCGAATGGATTCGGTCTTACTCGCCACGGTTGTCTCCCTTGAGTCGCAGCAGCGCGGGGATATCGATCCGGCGCATACCGCGCGCTCCGGCCGCGCGCATGGCGCCGAGCCCGATCAGGATCTTGTTCAGGTCATACGGCATCCAGGTGAGTTCCCGTTCCTGGGTGGGCAGTATCGGCGTGGTGATCGCCTTGGCCCGGCAGTACTTGCGCACCCCGTTCGGGCCACCCCATCGGGCGCCGACACCGGAATCGCCCCAGCCGCCCATCGGCAGCGCGAAATTGAACAGGTTGGCGAAAACGTCGTTGATATTGACCGCGCCCGCCTGCAACGCCCGCGCGACCCGTTCGCCGCGTGCCTTGTCTCCCGTCCACACCGTCGCGGACAGCCCGTACACGGAGTCGTTCGCCAACCGGATGGCCTCGGCCTCGTCGGCCACCTTCATGACGGGCAGTGTCGGCCCGAAGGTTTCCTCGGTGATACACGACATGGTGTGGTCGACGTCCACCAGCACGGTGGGCTCGAAGAAGGTGCCCACACCCGTCCGCTTGCCCCCGGTCAGGACCTTCGCGCCGGCCGCTACCGCTTCGTCGATATGCCGTTGGACGATGCCGACCTGATTCTCGTTGGCCATGGCGCCCACATCGTTGCGGGGTGTGCGATCGTCGCGGCCCTGTCGCAGGGACTTGACGTTGGCGGTCAGTTTGGCGACGAACTCGTCGTAGACAGGCGCCTCCACATAGACCCGCTCGACCGAGATGCAGACCTGTCCGGAATTGAACATGCCGCCGAAGGCGATGCCGTGGGCGGCGCGGTCGAGATCGGCATCGGCCAGCACGATGGCCGGGTCCTTACCGCCCAGTTCCAGGCTGTAGGGGATCATCCGGGCGGCGCAGGCCGCCGCGATCCGGCGGCCGGTCGCGGTGGAGCCGGTGAACTGGATGTAGTCGGCGTGCTCGACCACCGCCGCGCCGGTGGCGCCCGCGCCGGTGACGACGGAGAGCACCGGGGGAGCGCCGATCTCGGCCCAGCCGCGGGCGAGTTCGAGCGCGGAGAGGGGAGTCACCTCGGAGGGTTTCAGGATCACCGCGGCGCCGGCGGCCAGCGCCGGGATCACATCGAGCAGCGGCATGGCCAGCGGGAAGTTCCACGGCGTGATCACGCCGACCACCGGATACGGCTCGAATACCGTGGTCAGCCGTTTCACCCGGGCCAGCGGACTGTGCGGGGCGGGATGCTCGTCGGCGAGGAATTTGGCGGCGCGGCGCGCGTAATAGCCGATGAGGTCACTGCCGAAGATCGGGTCGATGAGCGAATCGACCCGCGGTTTACCTGTCTCGGACTGTAGGACGTCGGCCAGCACCTCGGTGTTGTCGATGATCCAGTCCTGGAGCTCGAGCAGCCATTCCTTGCGCTCGTCGGCGCCGATGGCCTGCCATGTGCGCTGGTGTTCACGCAACTCGGCGATGGCCGCGACGACCTGCTCGGCCGACATATCCGGTACCGAGCCGACCACCTCGCCGGTGGCGGGATTCAGGACTCGGATCTCCGAGTCCGGAGGCGGGTCCACGGTTTTCACCGTGGCGTCGGGTTGTCCCGATTCGGTTTTGGTCACTGCGTTCTCCCACTGCGTCGTGCTCGGAACCGCTGGGGCCGATCATTGTGAATCAGCTCACCGGATCGATCGTGACACACTGTGCGAGACACCGCGCCCGGTCGCGGTGTCCGATGCCGGGAGCTACTGGGATTCGCGAGCCAACCGGCGCAGTGGCGGCTCGGTTGCCGGGGGCACCCGGCGGTCGGGTAATTCGGCGAGCAGTTCGGTGGTGGCCGCGGCGACGGCGGCGACGGCTTTGTCCACGGCGGGTTTGGTGGCCGAACTCAACCCGGACAGGCCACCGACCTTGCGCACGTACTGCAGTGCGGCGGCATAGATCTCCTGCTCGGTAGCGGCGGGCTCCAGACCTCGCAAGACGGTGATGTTTCTACACATGAATGCACATTAGCGCTGCGGCACAGCCCGTGACAGGCCAAGGAACAAATGTGAAAATACGTTGCCCGGGCCGGGCGGGGCCCGCGCGTCCTAGACTCACGGTATGGCTGCTGCCGGATTGCCCACGCCGACCCCTTTTCCCTATCCGGAGCTCGACAAGCGCGAGGAGGACCACTGGTCCGGCGCGCAGATCGACGACGACCGCCTGCGCGCGTTGTCCCTGGGCGCCTTCTACTCGGCGCGCTGGGACGCATTCCACGACGCGCTCCTGCTGGGGCCCGAACGCGACCATCCCCTCGGCGACCGGCGTGAGCTGGCCATCGACACCCTCACCGGGGCCTGGGGTATCACCGACGGCACCGAGGCGCGCGCGTCCATGGAACAGCTGCTCGAGGGTATGCACGCCCCGCTGTACGCCCTGGTGCATCCATTGGTCACCGCCTCGCTGAATGCCAGCGAACGCGACCGGTTCGGCGAACGTGCCGACCGGCACCGCGCCTTCCTGCGGCAGGTCGCCTCGTTCCGCGGTATCGACAATTCCGAGGCACTCGTCCGCGACTACGACATCTGGTCCCAGGCGATCAAAATCGGTTTCACCGACCATCTGTCGCGGCCCCTACCGGCCGATATCCACGCCTGGGATCTGGCGCGGGTGGTCGCCGTGGCGCGTATGTCCTACACCGCCGGCTATATCGAAGCCGATGTCGCGTGGGATTACCTGGGCCGGGCGCTTCCGCTGGCCCAGCGCAAGTACCGAAACTGGCGGCAGTTCGGCGATGCCTACCTCACCGGCTGGACGTATTGGCAGGCCTGTGAGGACCTGGCGGAGCTGAAAGACGGTGGCGTCGATCGCCGCCTGGAACTGATGCGCCTGTGGCTCCGCCCGACCAGCCCCTGGCGCCGCATCGGTTTGGTGTAGCCCGAATACGCCGGGCGCTCCGGCTACTGCCGCCGATGCGGCTCGTCCGCGGGCGCTAACCCTGGGTGGCCAGCCATTGGTCGAAGGTCGTCGGGGCGATTCGTGCGTGCTCGGCGGGCAGCAGTGTGTTCCCGGCCATTTCCGGCCCGAACAATGACGACCAGGTCGGTACCAGCCGGACCGAGCGACCCCGCGCCTCGTTGGTGCGGCGGGCCATATCGACCAGGTCCTGTGGTTCCGGTCCCGCGATATCGCGATAGCGGCCCTGCGGCGCACCGGTCGCGACCTCGGCGAGGATATCGGCGACGTCGGCCGGGGCGATCGGCTGGATGAGCAGCGGCGCGAGGGTGGCGACGCCGTCCTGTTCGGTCCAGCCGGTGACGGTCGCGGCGAAATCGTGGAACTGGGTTGCCGCGACGATCGTCCACGGCACCTTTCCCTGCTCCACCAGGCGTTCCTGCTCCCGCTTCCCGGCGTAGTGCGCGTTGCCCTCCACTCGGCCGATGCCGACGATCGACAGCAGGACATGGTGTCCCACCCCGGCGCGCTGTTCGGCCGCCAGCAGGTTGCGGGTGGTGCTGCCGAGATAGTCGACGACCTCGTCGCGGTCGGTGCTTTCGACGCTGGTGGCGTCCACCACGGCATCGACGCCGGTGAGGGCGGTGTCCAGTCCCGCGCCGGTGCGCAGGTCGACGCCGAGTGAGCGGCTGATGCGGACGACCTCGTGGCCGGCGGCGCGCAGCGCATCGACGGTGAGAGTTCCGATATTGCCGGTGGCGCCGGCGACGGCGATTCGCTTGGTCATGGGGCTGTCTCCTCCAGCGGTGGTCTCTTACTGCCGGAACATTATCTCGGACTAAATAGATCCGCAATATCTTGGATAGAATCGCAGGCATGAAGTTGCCGGTGAGTACCGAATGGCTGTTGCACTGCGCCACATCGCTGGCGCAGCTCGAACCGGGAACGACCGCGTCGGCGGCGCAGCTGGCCCAGTACTTCGATCTGCCGGCGCCCTACCTCGCCAAACAGCTCCAGGCTCTGGTCCGCGCCGGCCTGCTGAGCGCCACCACGGGCCCCCGGGGTGGGTTCCGGCTGGCGCGGACCGCCCGGGAGATCACGCTGCTGCAGATCGTCGAGGCGGTGGACGGCGGCGCCTCGCCCTACGAATGCCGCGAAATACGTCAACAGGGTCGCGGCGGACTGCCCGCGGAGGAATGCCGCGAGCCGTGCCTCCTCGCCGTGAAGATGGCCGAGGCGCACGAGGCGTGGCGGGCGAGTCTGGCCGCCACCTCGCTGGGCGATCTCGTCGCCGAGCTACCGGAATGGGCTCCGGAACGGACCCGTCGACGCCTTGTGGGTACGCAGTAGCCGGGAACCGGTACCCGGTTCGGTCCGGCTCGTCGGGTGCGGCCGTACCGACGCGGCCGGTGGTGGCCGCTCGGCCGCGCGCCGCTCCGCACACCTCGCCCCACGCTCCGGAGGTCCCCGCCCGGCCGGCCGTGACTCAGATGCCCGGAAGTGAGCGCAGAATCCCGCGGCCGTACCGCTGGAACTGGGTGTCGTCGACCATGCCCAGGGAATGCCGCTCCACCAGCAGCTCCCATTCCGAGTACAGATGCGCGACGCTGGGATCGGCGGGACCGGCCGCACCGTCCACGGCCACCAGCCGCACGGCGAAGTTGATCGCGGTGGCCAGCCGTTCGGAATCGGCGCGATCCATCGCGGTGAAGTACATCGTCGTATTGCCGTCGTGTACTTCCACCAGGGGACGGCGGTCCCGCACCCGGATGTCCTGCACCACCGAGACCGCCTCCTCGGTGGCGCGGGCCCGCATGATCACGGGGATCGGCAGTTCGTGGGCATACGCCTCGCCGGTGCCGAGCGAGACCAGCAGCAGCCGCGTCGTGGTCACGGTGAGCAGGCAGGGGTCGTCCTCGCCCACCGGCGGGTGCGCGACGACACTCGCGGTTTCCAGCACGTATTCGTCGGGGGTGACGTAACCGGCCAGATCGGCCACCGCGGCCTCGCCCCGCCCGGTCGCCGACATCCGGCGTACCGCCCGCTCCACATCGGCGCGTACCGGCCCGTGCTCGGTCTGTTCGGTGGGCGGCGCGATCAGCTCGGGAGCGGCGATATCGATCCGCTGCGCGGCCAGGATCTGGTCGTTGATGCGGGCGACGATGCCGGCGGCCGCCGGTACATCGTGTTCGGCGATCAGCACGGGCAGCGGGGTCCGGTCGGCCGGAACGCCGACCAGCACGGGGGTCGGATAGCGCAGATATATCTCGATGACCACCGCGTCATCGGCTCGCCGGCTGAGTCGCACCTCCAGTAGGTCGGTCACCGCGACGTCGAGGACTCGCTCGCCGTCGCTCTCGGATTCGCCGTCGGCACCGGGGCGCAGGACGACCAATCGCCCTTCGCCGTGCCGCACGATTGCTGTGGGTGTCCGTAACTCGACTATGTCCATACCCCCTGCGCTCGGGTCGTACGCGATCATCATCGGTCCTACATGCGTGCCATGATTGTGATCACTACGAGATATCACAGACCACGACCCCGGGAACCACCGTGGTTTTCCGGCCGTTTACCTCTTGAACTGCATCACCAGCCGAACTACTGGCTTGCGACGAGTCAGGAAGCGCGATGTATCGACTAGACCGTACGCGGTAACGTGGCATGTCCGCACCCGAATCCGCCCACCGGGCGGCAACGGACGCGGGTTGTGCCGCCGAGAGCGACGCATCGCTAGGCAAAACGCGGAGACGCCTGAAAGGACTGGCCGCCCGGCCGACGCTCTATGAACCGCAAGACAGTGTTTCGTACCCTGGCGATAATCGCGGGCATTCTGCTCGTGATCTATCTGTTCAGTTACTTCGGCAACGACACCCGCGGCTGGCAGAGCGTCGACACGTCGGTGGCGATCGGCCAGCTCGCCGACAAGGAGAACGTCGCCCACGTTCAGATCGATGATCGCGAACAGCAATTGCGGATCGAACTGAAGAACGGGAACGACGCCACCCAGGGCGCCGACAAGATCATCGCAAAGTATCCCGGCGGCAGCGAGACCTCGGCCCAGATATTCAAGGCCGTTCAGGATTCGGGCGCCCAGTACAACACGGTGGTCAAACAGGAGAGCTGGGTCACCCAGATCCTGCTGTTCGTGCTGCCCATGGTGATCCTGCTCGGCCTGTTCATCTTCGTGATGTCGCGCATGCAGGGCGGCGGCCGCGGCGGCATGATGGGCTTCGGGAAATCCAAGGCCAAACAGCTGTCGAAGGATATGCCCAAGACCACCTTCGCCGATGTGGCCGGTGCCGACGAAGCGGTCGAAGAGCTCTACGAGATCAAGGACTTCCTGCAGAATCCGGTGCGCTACCAGGCGTTGGGCGCCAAGATCCCGAAGGGCGTCCTGCTCTATGGCCCCCCCGGCACCGGTAAGACGCTGCTCGCGCGTGCCGTGGCCGGCGAGGCGGGCGTACCGTTCTTCACCATCTCCGGCTCCGATTTCGTGGAGATGTTCGTCGGTGTCGGTGCCTCCCGCGTCCGTGACCTCTTCGAGCAGGCCAAGCAGAACAGCCCCTGCATCATCTTCGTCGACGAGATCGACGCGGTCGGTCGTCAGCGCGGCGCCGGCCTCGGCGGCGGTCACGACGAACGCGAACAGACCCTCAACCAGTTGCTGGTCGAGATGGACGGCTTCGGCGATCGCACCGGCATCATCCTGATCGCCGCGACCAACCGCCCCGATATCCTCGACCCCGCCCTGCTGCGGCCCGGCCGGTTCGACCGGCAGATCCCGGTCAGCAACCCCGACCTGGCCGGCCGTCGCGCCATCCTGCGGGTCCACTCGCAGGGCAAACCGATCTCCCCGGAAGCCGATCTCGACGGTCTGGCCAAGCGCACCGTCGGTATGTCGGGCGCCGATCTGGCCAATGTCATCAACGAGGCCGCCCTGCTCACCGCGCGGGAGAACGGTTCCACCATCACCGGTGACGCACTCGAGGAGTCGGTCGACCGGGTGATCGGCGGTCCGCGCCGCAAGAGCCGGATCATCAGCGAACACGAGAAGAAGATCACCGCCTACCATGAGGGCGGCCATGCGCTGGCCGCCTGGGCGATGCCCGATATCGAACCGGTCTACAAGGTGACGATCCTGGCCCGCGGCCGCACCGGCGGGCATGCGATGACCGTGCCCGAGGACGACAAGGGCCTGATGACCCGCTCGGAGATGATCGCCCGGCTGGTCATGGCCATGGGCGGGCGTGCCGCGGAGGAACTGGTCTTCCACGAGCCGACCACCGGGGCCTCCTCCGATATCGACCAGGCGACCAAGATCTCCCGCGCGATGGTCACCGAATACGGTATGAGCGCCCGGCTCGGCGCCGTGCGGTACGGCCAGGAACAGGGTGATCCCTTCCTGGGCCGCTCCATGGGTACCTCCTCGGACTACTCACACGAGGTTGCCGGAGCCATCGACGTCGAGGTTCGCAACCTCATCGAGGCCGCGCACACCGAAGCGTGGGCGATCCTCAGCGAGTACCGCGATGTGCTCGACGATCTGGCGACCGCGCTGCTCGAACGCGAAACCCTGCACCGCAAGGATCTGGAAACCATCCTCAGCGCGGTGCAGAAGCGGCCCCGGATCACCGCGTTCAACGATTTCGGCGATCGCGTGCCGTCGGACAAACCGCCGGTCAAGACTCCGGGTGAGCTTGCCGCCGAACGCGGCGAACCGTGGCCTCCCCAACCCGCCGTCCCCGTCGGCGTCGGCCCGCGCGACCCCGCGCCCGCCGGGAGCGTGCCGCAGCCCGCGGGCTTCCCCGGTGGCGCGGTCCAGCAGCCCGGCTACGGCCGGCCGCCCAGCGGCTACCCGGCGCCGGCGCAGCCCGCTCCCAGTTATCCCCACGGCGCCACACACGGCTCCCGGCCGGACTACGGCGCCCCCGTCGGCTGGTCGGCGCCCGGATGGCCGCCGCGCGAGGATCCGCAGGCCCCGCCTGCCGACCGCGGCTACGGCGGCGGGCAGGAACAGCCCCGGTACTCGTATCCCGACCAGGCGCCCGCGCACGACCGCGGGCCCGACGAATCCGGTTACGGCTCCGGTGAGGATTCCGGACATGGTGGCCCGCACTCCTCCTGGGACAGCCCGAACGGTCGGCAGTAAACCGGCGCCGATTACGCTCGGAGGGGTTCGGCGCCCGGTGTGTACCGCCGGGCCCGAGATGTGGAGGTGTCCTCGAATGTCGACCGATCAGCAGACCAACGGCTACACGGCCGATATCCCCGCCGAGCTGGGTGAGAGCGGCGAGCCCACCGCGGAGCTGGTCGCGCTGCACACCGGTAGACGCTTCGATCAGCCGCGCGCCGAGGCAGCGGTGCGCGAACTGCTCCTCGCGGTCGGCGAGAACCCGGACCGGCCGGGGCTGCTCGACACCCCCGCCCGGGTGGCCCGCGCTTATCGGGAGATGTTCGCGGGGCTGTACGTGGAACCGGACGCGGTCCTCAACACCACCTTCGACGAGGAGCACCAGGAACTCGTCCTGGTGCGCGATATCCCGATGTACTCGACCTGCGAACATCACCTCGTGTCGTTTCACGGCGTCGCCCATGTCGGATATATCCCGGGCCCGCACGGCCGGGTGACCGGGCTGTCCAAACTGGCGCGGCTGGTCGACCTCTATGCCAAACGCCCTCAGGTGCAGGAACGGCTCACCAGCCAAATCGCCGACGCGCTCATGCGGAAACTGGATCCGCGCGGCGCGATCGTGGTGGTCGAGGCCGAGCATCTGTGCATGGCCATGCGCGGTATCCGGAAACCCGGCGCCAGCACCACCACCTCGGCCGTCCGCGGAATCCTGCAGACCAGCTCGGCCTCGCGCGCCGAGGCCCTCGACCTGATCCTGCGCAAGTGAGCGACCAGCGCACGGCCGTGGCAGTACCCACCCTCACCGGCGTGCGGCCGCGTCCCGGTGTGGAGCCACGCCCGGGCCGCTCCTGCGTCGTGATGGGTGTGGTCAACGTGACCAGCGATTCCTTCTCCGACGGCGGCCGCTATCTCGATCCGCAGCGAGCGATCGAGCACGGTATCCGGCTCTACGAGCTGGGTGCCGACATCATCGATGTCGGTGGTGAGTCGACCCGGCCCGGCGCCGTGCGCGTCGAGGTGGAAACCGAAGTCGACCGGGTGGTGCCGGTGCTGCGCGGGCTGGTCGCGGCCGGGATACCGACCAGCGTCGACACCATGCGCGCCCGGGTTGCCGAAGCAGCCGTCGCGGCCGGGGTGACGGTGATCAACGATGTCTCGGGCGGCCGCGCCGACCCGGCGATGGCCGCGGTCGTCGCGGCCGCCGATATCCCGTGGATCCTCATGCACTGGCGGGCCGCGCCGGACTACCGGCACACCGGGCCGGCCGACCACTACGACGATGTGGTGGCCGAGGTCCGTTCCGAGCTGGGGGTGCAGGTGCGGCATGCGATCGACGCGGGCGTCGATCCCGCCCGGATCATCCTGGATCCCGGTCTCGGATTCGCGAAGAACGCGGAACACAACTGGGCGCTGCTGGGAGCCCTGGACCGCTTCGTCGCCGATGGGTTTCCGGTGCTGATCGGCGCCTCGCGCAAACGGTTCCTGGGGTCGCTGCTGGCCGACGGTGCCGGCCCGCGCCCGCCCGCCGGCCGGGAAACCGCCACCGCGACCGTGTCCGCGCTCGCGGCCTGGCACGGTGCCTGGGGTGTCCGGGTCCACGATGTGCGTGGTTCGCAGGACGCCCTCGCCGTGACCGAGGCTTGGCGTCGCGCGCAACGACCGGGAACGCCGCGGTGAACGCACCGGTACCGGGCCCGGACCGGATCGAGCTGCGGGGGTTGCGGGTTTTCGGCCGGCACGGAGTTTTCGAGCACGAACGCCGCGACGGGCAGGAATTCGTGGTGGATCTGACCGTCTGGTCGGACTTCGGCGCCGCGGCGGCCACCGACGATCTCACGCACACCGTCGACTACGGCGCGCTCGCGGAGCTGGCCGTGCGGATCGTGGCGGGTCCGCCGCGGAATCTCATCGAAACCGTCGCCACCGAGATCGCCGACCGGGTACGCGAAGTGCCCGGGGTCGCCGATGTCGAGGTGGTGCTGCACAAACCGGCCGCGCCCATCCCGCACGAATTCGCCGATGTGCGGGTCGTCACAGCGGGCCGCCGGGAGCAGGGGTCGCCGTGACGCGTGCCGTGCTGTCGATCGGTTCGAACATGGGGGATCGGCTCGAACTGCTGCGCAGTGTCGTCACCGGGCTCGGTGCGCGGGTGCGCGCCGTATCGCCCGTCTACACCACCGCGCCGTGGGGCGGGGTGGAGCAGGACGATTTCCTCAATGCCGTGCTGGTGGCCGAGGACCCGGACTACGACTGTCGTGCTTGGCTCCGGCACGGACAGCGGTTGGAGCAGGCCGCCGGGCGCGAGCGGGCGGTGCGCTGGGGTGCCCGGACCCTCGACGTGGACATCGTCTCCTGCGCCGAGCGGGCCGGCACCGGACTGAATGTCCTGCGCAGTACCGATCCCGAACTCACCCTGCCGCACCCGCAGGCGCACCACCGCGCGTTCGTCCTGATTCCCTGGCTCGACGTGGAGCCCGACGCGTCCTTGGCCGTCGACGGGACCGAACGCAGCGCGCGCGAACTACTGGCGGAGCTGGACCCCGCCGAACGCGACGGTGTGCGGCGCACGGAATTCACGCTCCTACCCGCCGCCAGGACGTTGCCATGATGCGATACCGCGACACCTCCGCCTTCGCTGCGGTCTCCGCGGAGCGCATGTATCCGCTTCGAGGGATCGATGATGCAATACCCCCGCCTTCGCTCCGGTCTCCGTGGGTTGCGTGCACCCGCTTCAAGGGGAGTTCGATGATGCGATACCTGCGCCTTCGCTGCGGCCTCCGCGGGCCGTATGTTTCTGTGACGGGGAGCGTCCGATGATGCGATACCTGCGCCTTTGCTGCGGTCTCCGCGGGCCGTATGTTTCTGTGACGGGGAGCGTCCGATGATGCGATACCTGCGCCTTTGCTGCGGTCTCCGCGGGCCGTATGTTTCTGTGACGGGGAGCGCCCGATGACTCTTGGGGGCGGTCGTATGAATGCCGGCGGCGGCCGCGGTGGGGACGGCGACGATGGCGGGGGGATGAAGCTCAAACCCACCCGCATCCGGGAATTGCTGGCCAACGTCCTGGTCGCGGCGGTGATCGCATGGGTGGCGACGCGGCTGGCCTACGCGAGTTTCCCGCCGATCTCCACCATCGCCGGCGCCTCGCTGTATCCGGTCGCGATTCTGGAGGCCGCCCTCGGCTTCTATATCCGGATCCGGGTGAGCAACAGTCAGATCGGCGCCGATTCCCGCCAGTTGCACCCGATCACCGTCGCCCGGGCTCTCGCGCTGGCGAAGGCCTCGGCTCAGGTGGGGTCGCTGGTGGCCGGAGTGTGGCTCGGGTTCCTGCTGTGGATCTTCCCGCAGCGCGGGGATCTGCGGGCGGCCGACGCGGACTATCCGGGCGCGCTGATCGGATGCGGGGCCGGTATCGCCCTTGCCGTGGCCGCCCTGTGGCTCGAATACTGCTGCCGGGCCCCCGACGATCCGACCGACGATCCGGCGCCCTCGTAGGCCGGATCGCCGTGATCGATCCCGCCCTTTCCGACCTGGGCGACGATGAATATCGCGGCTACCCTTGCGGTCATGGTTTCACCGTCCCGCAGTAGTACTTCCGCGCGCGGCCGGGAAGATGTGGGCAAGCTCTTCCTCGGCGCACTCGTCCTACTGGGTCTGGTGGCCAGTGTATTTCTCGTGCTGAGCGACAGTCTGCAATTCATCCGGGTCGGGTTGGTGGTGGCGCTGTGGGCGGCGGTGCTGGGCGCCTGGGCGGCCGGCCGGTACCAGGCGAAAATGCGTGATCTGCGCCGCATCTACGAACTGGAACTCGAGCGTGAGATCAGCGCCCGCCGCGAACACGAACTCGGCGTCGAATCGCGGGTGCGTGCCGAACTGGGTGCCGACGCGACGGAAATGGCGGCGCTGCGTGCCGAACTGACGGTGCTGCGGCGGCAGTTGGAGCGGCTCTTCGACGGAGATCTGCCGGAGGAGCGGCCCGCGCTGCGCGCGTCCGTCTTCCGTCTTCAGGAGCTGCCCGGCGCCGGGGACCGGCCGGGGCTCGCACCCGGCTGGCAGGGATCCGACGAAGGCGAGCGGCGGGCCGTGGACGCCTGGGCGAACGCCGCCGCGAGCTGGTCGTATGCCGCAGACGGCTGGGTCGATACCGAAGCCGGGACCGCCGAACCGGCGAGCGACACCGGTGAACGCAAGGCGGTGACCCCGGTCTACGAAACCGACCACCCGGGCCGGCCGCGGTTCGCGAGCCCCGACGACGCGCCGGTCACCGCGGAAACGGCGATCGTCCGCCTCGACGACGATCCGCCCTACGGGCCGTCCCCCTCCGAAATCTCCGGGCCGAGCTGGTCGGACGCCTTCACCGAGGTGTACGACGAACCGGACGCCGACGACGACCGCTACCGCCCGTTGCTGCGCGACGAACCCTTCTACGGTCCGCCCGCGCCGGACAGCGAGGCCCCGGACTCCCGCCCGCCGGTCGCCGTCGTGCCCGCGACCGCCGTAGCCGCCGAACCGGCCGAGCCCGTGGTCGACGGCAAGTCCGTCGATGGAGATACCCGAGAACCGGCCGCGTCCGCGGCGGGCAAGCTGTTCCCCCGTTCGGCGAACTCCCGGCGCCGCCGCACCCAGTCCGACGCCGCCGGGAACCGGCGGCTGTCGGTCGCCGAGATCATGGCCAACCTGCGTCAGGAAGAGGAGCAGCGCAGCTCCTGAAGTGCGGCATATATCACCCGGGGCGCCCATGGCGCATCGGCCGGCGCCGGCCCTATCCTCGACTCGTAACGTCCGGTACCCGCAGCGCGGGACTGGAACGACTTCGAGAGGACACTGTTGACCTCGCCACGCGTGACTCCTGGCAACCCGGCCGCGAGTGGTGATCCGGCGCCCGCACGACTGACGGTAGGCATCGTCTCGGCGGGACGTGTGGGATCAGCCCTCGGCGCCGCGCTCGAGCGCGCCGGACATGTGGTGTTCGGCGTCGCCGCGATCTCCGACGCTTCGGTGCGCCGCGCGCAGTCCCGGCTGCCCGACTCGCAGATCCTCCCGGTCGAGGAGGTCGCGGCCCGCAGCGAGCTGCTGATCCTGGCCGTCCCGGACGCCGAGCTGGCCGGTCTGGTCCGCGGCCTCGCGAGTTCGGGGACGGTACGTCCCGGCACAATCGTGGCCCACACTTCCGGAGCCAACGGCATCGGTGTACTCGCCCCGCTGCGGGAAGCCGGTGCGCTCCCGCTGGCCGTGCACCCCGCGATGACCTTCACCGGCCACGACGAAGATCTGCCCCGCCTGGCCAACGCCTGTTTCGGGATCACCGCCGCCGATGAGATCGGCTATGCCATCGCCCAGTCCCTGGTGATCGAGATGGGCGGCGAACCGGTCCGGGTTGCCGAGGAACACCGCACGCTCTATCACGCCGCGCTCGCGCACGGCAGCAACCATCTCGTCACGCTGGTACTGGACGCGGTGGAGGCGCTGCGCCAGGCGCTGGCCGGACCCGGTCTGCTGGGCCAGCAGACGGTCGACGACCAGCCCGGCGGCCTGCCGGAACGCCTGCTCGCCCCGCTGGCCTCCGCCGCCCTGGACAACGCGCTGCGCCGCGGCCAGGCCGCGCTCACCGGTCCGGTGGCCCGCGGCGACACCGCGGCCGTCGCCGCGCACCTCGCGGCCCTCACGGCGGCGGATCCCGAGATCGCCGCCGGGTATCGCGCCCTGTCGCGGCGTACCGCCGAACGGGTGCAGGCCCCCGCCGAACTACGCGAGCTGCTGGAGGACCACCAATGAGGCGATACCTCCGCCTTCGCAGCGGCCTCCACCGACCCCCGGTACTGCTCTCGGGGGAGGTTGGATGAGGCGGCATCTTCGCCTTTGCCGCGGTCTCCGTGGATTCCAGGTACCGGCTTCGAAGGAGGCTCTATGACGGACCCGTCCCTGCGCGGTGCGTACCGTGCCGGCGAGCTCACTGTGCAGCACGATCCGGCCGTGCTCGGCAAAGTCGTTCGCGCGCTGCGCGGTACCGGGCGCACCGTCGGCCTGGTGCCCACCATGGGTGCCCTGCACGAAGGCCATCTCGAACTGGTACGCCGTGCCAAGCGGACCAACCAGATCGTGGTGGTGTCCGTCTTCGTCAACCCGCTGCAGTTCGGCGCCGGCGAGGACCTGGACAGCTACCCCCGCACCCTCGATGCCGACGTGGAGTTGCTGCGCGGCGAGGGAGTGGCCCTGGTCTTCGCGCCGAGCGCGGCGGATATGTATCCCGAGGGCCCGCGGACGACCGTGCAGCCCGGACCGGTCGGCGCCGACCTCGAGGGCGCTTCCCGGCCGACCCATTTCGCCGGGATGCTCACCGTGGTGGCCAAACTGCTGCAGATTGTGCATCCGCACGAGGCATTCTTCGGTGAGAAGGACTACCAGCAGCTCACGCTGATCCGCCAGATGGTCCGCGACCTGAACTTCGACGTGAAGATCGTCGCGGTGCCGACCGTGCGCGAATCCGACGGGCTGGCGCTCTCCTCGCGCAACCGCTACCTCGACCCCGGCCGGCGCGAACTCGCGACCACGCTGTCCGCCGCGCTATTGGCCGGCGCGCGGTCCGGGGCGGCCGGCGCGGACGCCGTCCTGGAGGCCGCGCACGCGGTCCTGGCCGCCGCTCCCGAGATCGAACTCGACTATCTCGAACTGCGCGCCGCCGACCTGGGCCCCGCCCCGGAATCCGGCAACGCCCGGCTACTCATCGCGGCCCGCGTCGGCACCACCCGGCTGATCGACAACGCTCCCGTCCGATTGGGAGCCCCGCTCGACGGCCACCCCGACGCCGATCTCGTGACCCCGGAACCTCGGCCGCCCGTGCCGAACAGCCCGAACGGGACGAGAGCACCGTGAACCCCGGTTCTGGAGCGACAGAGCGAAGGAGCGCAGCGACCGAGTGCATGCGGCCGGGCGTCCAGGTAGCGGCGACCGTCGAACACTTACAGAGTCGTGAATTTACTCAGGCCGGTCAGGGCGCACGCCCGGACACACCCCATGTCTTCTCCGGATGGCCTGCCATCAATACAGAAAGGCGACGATGATGTTGCGCACCATGATGAAATCCAAGATCCACCGGGCCACCGTGACCCATGCCGACCTGCACTATGTCGGGTCGGTGACCATTGATCAGGATCTTCTCGATGCGGCCGATCTGCTCGAGGGCGAGCAGGTCTGCATTGTCGACATCGATAACGGAGCCCGTCTCGAAACCTATGTGATCGCGGGCGAGCGCGGGTCCGGGGTGATCGGTATCAATGGTGCCGCGGCTCATCTGGTCAACCCCGGTGACCTGGTCATTCTCATTGCCTACGGCATGATGGACGCGGCCGAGCTGCGCGAGTACGACCCGAAGGTCGTGTTCGTCGATGACCGCAATCGTCCGGTCGAGCTGGGCTCGGATCCGGCGTACGCGCCGGCGGGCTCGGATCTGATCAGCCCGCGCAACCTGACCTTCGTCTGACGGCGCGGTGACCGCATGCTCCTGACCATCGATGTCCGTACGACCAGCACGGTGGTCGGGCTGACCGCGGGTTCCGGATCGCAGGCCGAATTGGTCCGGCATTGGCGGATCCATACGAATCCGTTGCACACCGCCGACGAGTTCGCGATGAGTCTGCGGGGTCTGGTGGGCCCCGATCTCGACGCGGTGACCGGGGTGGCAGGTCTGTCGACGGTGCCGCCGGTATTGCGTGAGCTGCGCTTCATGCTGGAGCGCTACTGGCAGCACGTACCGCATGTGCTGGTGGAGCCGGGTGTCCGGACCGGTATTCCGCTGCTGGTGGACAATCCGAAAGAGGTCGGCGCGGACCGGATCGTGAACAGTCTCGCCGCCCATCATCAGTTCGGTGGCGCCGCGATCGTGGTGGATTTCGGTGTGTCGATCTGTGTGGATCTCGTATCGGCGAAGGGGGAGTTCCTCGGCGGTGTGATCGCACCGGGGGTGGAGACCGCGACCGAGGCGCTGACCGAGCGGACCGCGTTGCGCCGGGTGGAGTTGAGCAGGCCCCGGTCGGTGGTGGGTAAGAACAGCGTCGAATGCATCCAGTCCGGGGCGATCTTCGGTTTCGCCGGACTGGTGGACGGGCTGGTCGATCGTATCCGGGACGATATCGACGGTTTCGCCGATGCGGGGGTCGCGGTGGTGGCCACCGGTGCGGCGGCTCCGCTGATCATCGATGAATCCGAGACCATCGAACACCACGAGCCCCATCTGACGATCACCGGTCTGCGGCTGGTCTTCGAACGCAATCAGCGCCGCGCTCGTGGCTGATGCCGCCGTCCGAGCCTGTGACGTATTCCGTTGATTCGAATGTGGCCGAGCCGCCGCCGGCTTGCTAAGCTCACCGTGTGCTGAACCGCATGCGTACCCAGGAGTGTTGTCGAGGCTGATTCGCCTCGACCGTTCGAGGCATTCTGCAGTCCTCGACCGTTTCTTTACTTCCTGGAGATGCGCTCATGCATTCGCCTGTTCTCTCGTCCGTAGTGCGTCGGCCGGTCCGTGATAATTCCGCCGCGGCCGCGAATCCGATTCCCGATCGTCCGATCGCCTCGGCCCTGCCGACGCGGCTGCGCCCGGCGGATCTGCTCCGCCTGACCGACGAGACCGGTGAGGATGTGCTCGCCGGCCGGTACGACCATCTGCTTCCGTCGGACGGTCTGTGGCCGGCGGTCGACCGCTGGGCCACCCGCCTGGTCGCCGACGACGAGGTCGATGTCTGGCTGATCAGCTGGACCCCGGACAAATCCACGAAACTGCACGATCACGCCGGCTCGCTCGGCGCGCTCACCGTGCTCAGCGGGGCGCTGGCCGAATACCGCTGGAACGGTACCGAATTGCGTCACCGGGTGCTGGCCGCCGGCGATCAGGCCGCGTTCCCCATCGGCTGGGTGCACGATGTCGTGCGCGCCCCCGACCGCCTCGCGGTATCGGGCCCGTCCGGTACCGGACCGCTGGACCCCACCTTGAGCGTGCACGCCTACTCGCCGCCGCTGACCGCCATGTCCTATTACGAAGTGACCGGACAAGGCAGCCTGCGGCGTACCCACACCGTTCTCACCGACCAGCCCGAAGGTGACCTCTGATGTCGCGACTGACCATTGACCAGATGCTGGACCAGGCCCGCGCGAAGTTGCGGCGGATCCATCCCGTAGAACTGCCCGCCGCGCTCGCCCGCGGGGCGATTCTGGTGGATATCCGGCCCGCGGCGCAGCGGGCCAGGGAAGGGGCACTGCCCGGAGCCCTGGTCATCGAACGGAATGTGCTCGAGTGGCGGCTCGACCCCAGCAGCTCGGCGCGCCTGGCGCTGGCCACCGATCACGATGTCGAGTGGGTGGTGGTCTGCTCGGAGGGGTACACCTCCAGCCTCGCCGCGGCATCGTTGCGCCAATTGGGACTGCATCGCGCGACCGATCTGGTCGGCGGATACAAGGCGCTGGAAGCCGCCGGTATGCGATCGGTGGCCACCGGTGCCGCGCACTTCACCAGGGAAGTTCGTTCGCTCGCCGTTCTCTGAATTGTTGTCCTCGGCCGAATGCGGCCGGACGACAATACATTTCCGCTGTGCGCCGGCGCCCCGGGAAAATTCTAAGCAACCAAATGGTCTATTTCTCCCGGGCCGCCCTGCCGCGCCTTCCGCAAGTGATTCCTTATCGCGCGGTTGGGGCGGGCGGATGACGAATCGATTTGCGGTGCACGCTAGGGTGGTTCGCTGTGAGCAACCCGAACATCTCGTCATCCGGCGGCTCCGCGGGCGTTGTTCCCGCGGGGCGATCCAGCCGCTCTGTGGAGGTCGACGACGTCCCCGAGCAGATGCGGATCCGCCGGGAGAAGCGGGAGCGGCTGCTCGAGTCGGGCGGGGAGGCCTATCCCGTTTCGGTGCCGCGCACCCATGGCCTGGCCGAAATCCGCGCCGCCTATCCGGATCTCGCGGCCGATACCGCGACCGGCCGGATCGTGGGTGTGGCCGGCCGGGTCATCTTCATGCGAAATACCGGCAAATTGTGCTTCGCTCAGCTACAGGAGGGCGACGGCACCACTTTGCAGGCCATGGTGAGCCTGAACGGTGTCGGTGCGGACGCGCTGGCGGCGTGGAAGGCCGATGTGGATCTCGGCGATATGGTTTTCGTGCACGGTGAGGTCATCTCGTCGCGTACGGGTGAATTGAGTGTCATGGCCGATTCCTGGTCCATGGCCGCGAAGGCACTGCGTCCGCTCCCGGTAGCGCATAAGGAGATGGGCGAGGAAGCACGGGTCCGGCAGCGCTATGTCGATCTGATCATGCGCCCGGAGGCCCGCCGGACGGCCCGTACCCGGGTGGCGGTGGTGCGCGCGCTGCGCAACGCGCTGGAACGCCGTGATTTTCTCGAGGTCGAGACGCCGATGCTGCAGACGCTGCACGGCGGCGCGGCCGCCCGGCCCTTCCGCACCCACTCCAATGCGCTCGATATGGATCTCTACCTGCGCATTGCTCCGGAATTGTTTCTGAAGCGCTGCGTGGTCGGTGGGCTCGAGCGGGTCTTCGAGATCAATCGCAACTTCCGTAACGAAGGTGCCGATTCCACCCATTCGCCCGAGTTCGCGATGCTCGAAACTTATCAGGCGTACGGTACCTACGACGACTCCGCACGTATGATCCGGGAATTGATCCAAGAAGTCGCCCAGGAGGCGCTGGGAACGCAGGTCGTCACCCTTGCCGACGGTTCGGAATACGACTTGAGCGGTGAGTGGACAACGGTCGAGATGTATCCGTCGTTGTCCGAGTCGACGGGGGTGGAGGTCACTCCGGAAACAACTGTTCCGGAATTGCTGGAGCTCGCCGATCGGGTCGGTCTGGAAATTCCCGAAGGGAAGGGCTACGGCCACGGCAAACTGGTGGAGGAACTGTGGGAGCACAGCTACGGCGACAAGCTGTACGTGCCGACTTTCGTCCGCGATTTCCCGGTCGAGACGTCCCCGCTGACCAGGCAGCACCGGTCGCGGGCCGGTGTTACCGAGAAGTGGGATCTGTATGTCCGGGGCTTCGAGTTGGCCACCGGCTATTCGGAGTTGGTGGATCCGGTGATCCAGCGTGAGCGGTTCGTCGATCAGGCCCGCCTGGCCGCGGCCGGTGACGACGAGGCAATGGTGCTCGACGAAGACTTCCTGGCCGCGATGGAACACGGGATGCCGCCGACGACCGGAACCGGTATGGGAATCGATAGGTTGTTGATGGCGCTCACCGGATTGGGAATCCGGGAAACGATACTGTTCCCAATAGTGCGGCCGGTCGGCCGTTGAGCGAACGGTTTGCATAGCAGGCCGCTCGTCTTGGAATTTTCCGAATTCGAGGTATTCTTACCTCGGGTAAATCGGCCTGATTTTGCGGGCCGCACGATTTCGAGAGGACGTTCATCTCATGGCAAAGAAGGTCACCGTTAGCCTGATCGACGATGTCGACGGTGAGTCCATCGCGGACGAGACCATCGAGTTCGCAATCGACGGGGTGTCGTACGAGATCGACCTGTCGTCGACGAATGCAGCGAAGCTTCGGGACGAGTTGGAGCAGTGGGTGACCAGTGCCCGGCGGGTGAGCGGTCGGCGTCGGGTGAAGGCCGCTGTCGCGGCCTCCGGGAACACCAAGGCGCGCGCCACCATGGATCGCGAACAAAGCGCGGCTATTCGCGAGTGGGCGCGGCGGAATGGTCACAAGGTTTCCGCGCGTGGCCGTATCTCCGCCGATATCACCGACGCGTACAACAAGGCCGCGAAGGGATAGTTCTTCTTTCAACCGTCGCGTGTGCTGATTATTCGCAGAACACGCCGACGGCTGGTCTTCTCGATAGCTATTTGGAATTACCGCTGGCCCCGGCGTCGATCGCCGGGGCCGCTGCGCCCGGCGGCGTTCCATCTTGCCCGAGCGGCCGACTGCCCGGCACCATAGATGTGATCGGGCGGGCCCGGTGCGCCGCAGTGCAAGAGGTCCGCAGTGTTCGGCAGTTGCTGCCGATATGGAGAGGTGAGGTATCGGCGCAGTGTCCGGATCCGTCGGTTCGTTCCTTCGATTCACCGATGACGAAGGCCATAGGCGCGAGGTGATGTTGAGCCCCGATCGGCAGCGGATCACCATCGGCCGCTCCGCGGGTGCCGATCTGTCGCTGCGCTGGGACGCCGAGGTGTCGCGGCTGCACGCCGCCGTCGAATACCTCGCCGCGCACTGGACCATCGTGGACGACGGCCTTTCTCGTAACGGCACGTTCGTCAACGGCGAACGCATCAACGGCCGCCGCCGGCTGATGCCCGGCGACCGTATCCGGGTGGGCACCTCGCTGGTGTCTTTCCACGACTTCAACGGCGTCGCCGACGACGCCACCCGCGCCTCGGGTGCGAGCATGCCCACCGTGCGCTCGCTGACCGAGGCGCAGCGGGGAGTGCTCGTCGCGCTGTGCCGCCCGTTCAAAGGGGATGCCGGGTTCGCCGCCCCGGCCACGAACCAGCGGATCGCCGATGAGCTGTTCCTGAGTGTGGACGCCGTCAAGACCCATCTGCGCGCGCTGTTCGCCAAGTTCGGCGTCGAAGACCTGCCGCAGAACCAGAAGCGGGTCCGGCTCGCCGCGCTGGCCATGCGCAGCGGTCTGATCACCGATCGCGATCTGTGACGGCCGTCCCCGGCCGCCCGCACCTCGATTACCGGATCTCCCCAGCTCTGGGAGTCGTTCTGTTCGCTCTGGGCAAAACCGGAGTGGGAAACCAATCGGTGGGTAAGGGCGTTATGAGTGAGTAGGTCTGCCGTCGGCCCACATCATTAGGGTGGAGCGGCGGCGGCGTAATCCCCTGCCAACTAGAGTGGGAGGCGGGGGCCGCAACCCCTGGCCTTCATGGCAGGCTGAAGCCGACGGTTGTCCACGACACACCACGGCGTCAGCCGGCCATAGAGTCCGGAGCAGGAGAGTGAGGGAGCGATGTTCGAGAGGTTCACCGACCGCGCGAGGCGTGTCGTCGTCCTGGCCCAAGAAGAGGCCCGGATGCTCAACCACAACTACATCGGCACCGAGCACATCCTGCTGGGTCTGATCCACGAGGGTGAGGGTGTCGCGGCCAAGTCCCTGGAGTCGCTCGGTATCTCGCTGGAGGGCGTGCGCAGCCAGGTCGAAGAGATCATCGGCCAGGGTCAGCAGGCCCCGTCCGGTCATATTCCGTTCACCCCCCGCGCCAAGAAGGTGCTGGAACTGAGCCTGCGCGAAGCGCTGCAGCTCGGTCACAACTACATCGGCACCGAGCACATTCTGCTCGGCCTGATCCGCGAGGGCGAGGGCGTCGCGGCCCAGGTGCTGGTCAAGCTCGGCGCCGACCTCAACCGGGTCCGCCAGCAGGTCATCCAGCTGCTGTCCGGGTACCAGGGCAAGGAGCCCGTGGAATCCGGCGCCCGGGGCGAGACGGGTACCCCGTCCACCTCGCTGGTGCTCGACCAGTTCGGCCGCAATCTCACCCAGGCGGCCCTGGAAGGCAAACTCGATCCCGTCATCGGCCGCTCGAAGGAGATCGAGCGGGTCATGCAGGTGCTGAGCCGCCGTACCAAGAACAACCCGGTCCTGATCGGCGAGCCCGGTGTCGGTAAGACCGCCGTCGTCGAGGGTCTGGCCCAGGCCATCGTCAACGGCGAGGTTCCGGAGACGCTGAAGGACAAGCAGCTCTACACCCTCGACCTGGGCTCCCTGGTCGCGGGCAGCCGCTACCGCGGTGATTTCGAAGAGCGCCTGAAGAAGGTGCTCAAGGAGATCAACACCCGTGGCGACATCATCCTGTTCATCGACGAGCTGCACACGCTGGTCGGTGCGGGTGCCGCCGAGGGCGCGATCGACGCGGCCTCGATCCTGAAGCCGAAACTGGCCCGCGGTGAGCTGCAGACCATCGGCGCCACCACCCTCGACGAGTACCGCAAGTACATCGAGAAGGACGCCGCCCTGGAGCGCCGGTTCCAGCCGGTGCAGGTGGGCGAGCCGACGGTCGAGCACACCATCAACATCCTCAAGGGTCTGCGCGACCGCTACGAGGCACACCACCGGGTGTCCATCACCGACGGTGCCCTGGTGGCCGCGGCCACCCTGGCCGACCGCTACATCAACGACCGATTTCTCCCGGACAAAGCGATCGACCTGATCGACGAGGCCGGCGCCCGGATGCGCATCCGCCGGATGACCGCGCCGCCGGACCTGCGCGAATTCGACGACAAGATCGCCGACGCGCGCCGGGAGAAGGAATCGGCGATCGACGCGCAGGACTTCGAGAAGGCCGCGCGGCTGCGCGACAAGGAGAAGCAGCTCGTCGCCAAGCGGGCCGAGCGCGAGAAGCAGTGGCGCTCCGGCGACCTGGATGTCGTGGCCGAGGTCGACGACGAGCAGATCGCCGAGGTGCTGGCCAACTGGACCGGTATCCCCGTCTTCAAGCTCACCGAGGAGGAGACCACCCGTCTGCTCCGCATGGAGGACGAGCTGCACAAGCGGATCATCGGCCAGGAGGACGCGGTCAAGGCCGTCTCCAAGGCCATCCGCCGTACCCGCGCCGGCCTGAAGGATCCGAAGCGTCCGTCCGGCTCGTTCATCTTCGCCGGTCCGTCCGGTGTCGGTAAGACCGAGCTGTCCAAGGCGCTGGCGAACTTCCTGTTCGGCGACGACGACGCGCTCATCCAGATCGATATGGGCGAGTTCCACGACCGCTTCACCGCTTCGCGGCTGTTCGGTGCCCCTCCCGGGTACGTCGGCTACGAAGAGGGCGGCCAGCTCACCGAGAAGGTGCGCCGCAAGCCGTTCTCGGTCGTGTTGTTCGACGAGATCGAGAAGGCCCACCAGGAGATCTACAACACCCTGTTGCAGGTCCTGGAGGACGGTCGCCTCACCGACGGCCAGGGCCGGACCGTGGACTTCAAGAACACGGTGCTGATCTTCACCTCGAACCTCGGTACCTCCGATATCTCGAAGGCCGTGGGTCTGGGCTTCACCCAGAGCAATGCCGAGGGCTCGAACTACGAGCGGATGAAGCTCAAGGTCAACGACGAGCTGAAGAAGCACTTCCGGCCGGAGTTCCTCAACCGTATCGACGATGTGATCGTCTTCCATCAGCTCACCACCGACCAGATCGTGGAGATGGTGGATCTGATGATCGCCCGCGTCGAGCGGCAGCTGAAGAACAAGGATATGGCGATCACGCTCACCGAGAACGCCAAGAACCTGCTGGCCAAGCGTGGCTTCGACCCCGTGCTCGGTGCCCGGCCGCTGCGCCGCACCATCCAGCGGGAGATCGAGGACCAGCTCTCGGAGAAGATCCTCTTCGGCGAGATCGGCCCCGGCCAGACCGTCCAGGTCGATGTCGAGGGCTGGGACGGCGAAGGCTCCGGCGAGGACGCCCGCTTCACCTTCTCCCCGAAGGCCAAGCTCACCAAGGAAGACGGCGACAAGAAGCCCGAGGTCGTGCTCACCGGCGCGGGCGAGGGCTCGACCGAAGCCGCTTCGGGCGAGTAGCCACAGCGCAGTAAGGGCCTGCCCACCGGTACCACACCG
>NZ_JBKOOL010000056.1:0-31309 GCF_046764065.1 Nocardia sp. NPDC002869 | reverse complement strand
TGTGTCTGGTTTTCTGCGGTGTGCTCTTCCGATGTGGTAAGCCCACAGTGCCCCCCAGCCGGGGCCGCGCGCCCCGGACGAGGTGAGCGACCGGGCCGCCCGGGTGTGCCAGTGGATGAGGAATTCTTCGGTCTCCGCCGCGCAGGACGAGCACGGATGGTGACCGCCGAAGACGCGGCGCCGCCGGCGCGCGCCGCAGCGGCCGCAGTCGTGGGCGTGCGGTCGCGCGGCCGGACGCCGGTCGGTGGTCCAGCGTTCCCCGTCCCACCAGCGCAGGCGGGCGGGATCCTCGGGGTCGCGGTACCAGTCGGCGCGGTCGGAGCCGGGAGGCGGGGGCAGGCGTACCGGCTCGGTGGTGGCGAGCCGGCGCAGCGTGACCGTGCCGGGGAGCTGCCGGGTGGGCTGCGGCTCGGCGAAACGGTCCCAGGGCGCGGCGGGAGCCGCGGGCGGGTTCTCGTCGAGGCGGTAGTGGACGTTGCCCGGATGCGTTCCGGGGGATGCGGTGCGGGCGCCGTCGCCGGCGGCGATGGTCCGGCCGGGGCCATGGGAGGCCGCCCGGTCACCGGCCGGGTCGTCGGCCGCGACACCGGTGCGGTGAGGCCCGGGATCGGCGGGGCGGTCGAGGACCGCGGTACTCCGGTCCCCGGCCGGGGACGCGGCCGGTCGCAGTAGCTCCGTGGCGTCCTCGGCCGCCGTGCGGACCGGGCTCTCGTCGCGGCGCGCCGGCGGGGTGGCCTGTCGTGCCGCGGGACCTTCGTCGACCTGAATGCCGAACTCGGTGATCAAGCCCGCCATGCCGGCGGCCCAGCCCTGTCCGACGGCCCGGAACCGCCAGCCGTCGTCCCGGCGGTAGAACTCGCCGAACATCATGGCCGAGACCGATTCCGAATCGTCGAGGGTGAACACCGCGACCGGGCCGTCTACCGCGAAGACCGTGAGGGTGACCTCGCCGAGTTCGGTGAAGGTCGCCTCCTCGAGCGAGCCCGACACCACGATGCGGTCCACCTCGGCCTCCGTGCGCGGCAGCGAAACGCTCAGCCGCGCCGTGCCCGGATCGGGGTCCTGGTCGAGGGTGACGGCCTGGGAGATATGGCGGGGTGCGTTGTAGAAGACCAGATCCCGGTCGCCGCGCACCGACCCGTCGCGACCCAGCAGCAGGGCGTGCGCGTCCACCGTATGGTCCGACCGCCAGGAAATCACCACGGCCAGAAGCGATGTCGGTATCGGCGTATTGGCGCCCTTGCTCAGTTCCATCGTTGTCGAACTATGCCATGTGCCGCCGACACGCCCGCAGGTGTGCAGGTCGTAGCGGTTTTCGTCATCGATGCGGCAGAGTTGTCGCATGGCCGATCCGGGGCAGCCGCGGGACAAGCGGCCGGGCGCCCGGCGGGTCCCCACACCCGCCGATGTGCTCGCCGCCGCGCAGACCGCGGTGGACGCCGCGCAGTCCGCGGCCGGCCAGGCGCTGGAGGCCGCCCAGCTGACCGCCGGCCAGGCCTTCGACGCCGCGGTACGGCTGCCCCCGGCGTCCGCGCAGCTCGCCGCGCAACTGCCCGATGTGCTGGAGAACCTGTCCAGTGCCATCGACCGGCTCAATGCGACGATCGACCGGCTCGACCGCACCCTGGCTCTCGCCGACCCCGCGTTCGCCGCCTACGACCGGTTGCTGCCGCGGCTGGAGGCGATGATCGCACTGGGGGAGGATCTGTTCGGCGCGCTGGCCCGGTTGCCCGGTGTCGGCCGGCTCGGCCGGATGGCCGGATTCACCGCGGCCGAACCCCCGGAACCGGAACCCGAACCGAAGAAACGGTCCCGGCGCCGGCCCTGAACGCTCAGGCCGAGTCGAGCGCCCGGCCGTTGTAGGGGGTGTCGTGGGCGGTGCGATCGTGGACGGGCCGTACCTGCACCTCGGCGTCGTCGAAGGTGATCTGCGCGTTCTTGTTCGCACTGAGCAGGATCAGTACCAGCTGGTCGGCGATCCGTTCGGCGGCCTCCCCGCTGGGGTACCGTCCGAGGACCCGGACACTCGGTCCGACGGTGCCGCTGCCCCGGTCGTAGTCCCATTGCCCGTTACCGGTCGCCACCGCCAGCCGGGCCACGACGTCGACGCCGCCCGGACCGTCGTGTGGGCCGCGTTCACGCACCGATTCCGTGCCGATCTCGATGATCTGGTCGGCCCGAAGCCAGTCCCCACCATGTGTTCTCACCCAGAGCTGTGCCATCGCTCCATTGTCGCGCTGTTCGCCGGATCGGGTCGCTCGTTTCCGATGGCCCGCAATACTTCTCGGCCGCCCGCGGCGCTCATCCGGCCGCGGTGACCTCGGTGGCCGGCGCGGCGGCGCCGACCGGCCCGGGGGCCAGGGCCCGGTACACCGCCGCGGCCTTGAGCAGCATCTCGTCGTATTCCGCGTCGGCCACCGAGTCCAGCACGATGGCTCCGCCGGCGCCGATCTGCCAGGTCCCGCCGTAGCGCACCGCGGTGCGGATGACGATATTGAGGTCGGCCGTACCCCCGAGTCCCAGGAAACCGATCGTCCCCGAATACACCCCGCGCGCCCGGGTTTCGAGGGTGTCGATGATCTGCATGGTGCGGATCTTGGGCGCCCCCGTCATGGAACCTCCCGGGAAGCAGGCGCGCAGGCAGTCGACGACCCCCGTATCGGCGCGCAGGATGCCGCGCACGGTCGAAACCAGCTGGTGCAGGGTCGAATAGGTTTCGGTGACCAGCAGTTCGCGCACCCGGACACTGCCCATCTCGCAGACCCGGCCCAGATCGTTGCGCAGCAGGTCCACGATCATCACGTTCTCGGCCCGGGTCTTCGGGTCCTCGGTCAGCGCGCGGCGCAGTCGTTCGTCCACGACCGGGTCGGGGTCGCGGCGGGCGGTGCCCTTGATCGGTTTCGTCTCGACCGTCCGATCACGGGTGATCTTCAGAAAGCGTTCGGGGGACGAGCAGGCGATCTCCAGATCGCCGAACCGCAGGTAGGCCGAGTAGGGCGCGGGATTGGCCCGGCGCAGCGCGCGGTAGACATCGAGTCCGCCGGATGTGGCGGGAAAGACGAGCTGGTCGGTCAGCGTGATCTCGTACGATTCACCGGCCCGCAGCGCGGCCCGGCAGTCGGCGATATCGCGCAGGTAGCGCGCCCGGCCGCGGACCAGGTGTTCCTCCAGACCGGCGGTTTCGCCCGCCGTGGTGATCGGGGGCGGGTTCGACCAGGTCGGCAGTGTCTCCAGGATGGCCGCGGTGGTGCGCAGCCAGGTCCGGGCCGCGGCGCGGCCGGAATCGTCGGCCAGTGCGAGCAGATATGTGCGGCCGGCGAGATGGTCGACGACCACCACCCGGTCGGCGAAGATCCATTGGGCGTCGGGCGCCGGGGCGCGGTGCGCCGCGGACCCGCCGCAATCGGCCTTGACCTCGTAACCCAGGTATCCCACGTAGCCCCCCGCGAAATCGAACGGGAAGTCTTCCGGCAGCGGGACCGGCCTGGTCCGCAGCGCTTCGGCCAGATGATCCAGGATGGTGCCCCGGACTTCGCGGACACCGTCGGCGGTTCGGACGGTGACCGTACCGCTGCCGACCCGGTAGCCGATCACCTCGGCCAGCGGGCCGGAGGCGTCGCCGAGGAACGAGAAGCGATCCATGCCCGGTTCCACGTGTTCGCTGTCGAGCCAGAAGGCGGCGGGCGAGGCGCCGTACAACCGCAGGAAGGCGGCCTCGGTGTCGACGGCCCGCTCGAGTACGCGGTGCTGGAGGGTCACGGAGAAAGACATCGTGGCCCGAACCCTACGCCGCGGGCGGGTATCAAACTGTTGTCGGTTGCCTGCAGTTCATCCGGCCGGGTGGGGCACAATGTCAGGCATGTCTGTTGCGCAGCCGGTAGGCGTGGATCGTGAGCACGTCGACTTCACCGTCGTCGGGAACTGGATGGACGAGCGGGGGCTCACCGGCGGTGAGTTCCAGGAGGTGAAGGCGCTCGGCGGCGGCACACAGAACATCATGCTGCGTTTCACCCGGGGCGGGCGCGAGTACGTGCTGCGCCGGGGCCCGGCGCATCTGCGCCCGAAGAGCAACGAGGTCATCCGGCGGGAGGCGCGACTGCTGGGCGCGCTGGCCGATACCGATGTCCGCGCCCCGCGGGTGATCGCCGCCGAACCCGACGAATCGGTGCTGGGCGCGGTCTTCTACCTGATGGAGCCGATCGAGGGCTTCAACCCGCAGACCGAGCTACCCGCCCCCTTCGCCGAGGACCCGGAGGCCCGCCGGCAGATGGGCCTGTCGGCGGTGGAGGCCATCGCCCAGCTGGGCGCGCTGGACTACCGGGCGCTGGCCCTGGACGATTACGGCAAACCCGAAGGGTTCCTGGAACGGCAGGTCGGCCGCTGGACCCACGAACTGGAGTCGTACTCGGCCAACGAGGGATACCCCGGCCCGCGGATCCCGGGCCTGGACGCGGTGGCGGACTGGCTGGAACGCCACCGTCCGGCCGAATGGACCCCCGGCATCCTGCACGGCGACTGCCATCTCGCGAACATCATGTTCTCCTACGAGCGGCCCGAGGTCGCGGCCCTGGTCGACTGGGAGATGTCGACCATCGGCGATCCGCTGCTGGATCTCGGCTGGCAGATCGCGACCCGGCCCGAACCGGGCACCTCCGGGGCGGCGCTGATCGGCAAGCTCGGCGAGGCCGGTTCACTGCCGACAAGCGCGGAGATGGTCGAGCACTACGGCAAGTTCTCCGATCGGGACCTGAGCGCGGTCACGTGGTACACGGTGCTGGCCTGCTTCAAACTCGGCATCGTGCTCGAGGGTACGTACGCGCGGTCCTTCGCGGGTAAGGCGCCGAAGCAGGTCGGTGAGTTCCTGCATGCGAACACGCTCGAACTCTTCGCGCGGGCGCGCGGACTCATGGAGTGAGAACAGGTTTCATTAATTCGACGCGTCCGGCGTGCGCCGGCGCTTCCCCCGGCCCGCGCCGGGCAGTATCGCGGCGGGACTGTCCGTAGGCGGCACCCCGCAGGTATCGGTGGTGGAAGCGGACGATTCGGGAGTTGCTCGGCCGACGGCCGGCGGTGGGTTTTCCCTCGCCGGCGCCGTGCAATGGTCGGCCGACCAGTTCTGCCGGGAAAATCTTCGCCAAACCACTAGAACGTGTTCCAGTTCGTATCGTAGTGTGGAGGCCGTCACATGAAAGCCCGCGCATGCGAGAGGTCGGACACGAATGAAGACGAAGGGCGCGATCCTGTGGGGGATCGACGAACCGTGGTCGGTCGAGGAAATCGAACTCGGTGACCCCCGCGCCGGTGAGGTGCAGATCCAGCTGGAAACCGCCGGAATGTGCCATTCGGACCACCATATGGTCACCGGTGCCACCCCGATGCCGTCGTTCCCGGCCATGGGCGGCCACGAAGGCGCGGGCGTCATCACCAAACTGGGCCCCGGCACCCCGCCCGACCTGGCCGTCGGCGATCACGTGGTGCTGTCGTTCATCCCCGCCTGTGGCCGCTGTCCGGCGTGCGTATCGGGGAACATGGCCCTCTGTGATCTCGGCATGGGCCTGCTGTCCGGGCAGTCCATCAGCGATGGCAGCTACCGCATCCAGGCCCGCGGCAAGGATGTCATCCCGATGTGCCTGCTCGGCACGTTCTCGCCGTATATGACGGTGCACTACAGCTCGGTGGTCAAAATCGACCCCGAGATCCCGTTCGAGGTCGCCTGCCTGGTCGGCTGCGGTGTGCCCACCGGATTCGGCTCCTCCACCCATGTCGCCAATGTGATGCCCGGCGATACCGCGGCCATCGTCGGCATCGGCGGTGTCGGGATGAGCGCGCTACAGGGCGCGGTGCTCTCCGGGGCGCAGAAGGTCGTCGCCATCGACCCGAACCCGTGGAAACTGGAGCAGGCCAAGAAGTTCGGCGCCACCCACACCTACGCCAGTATGGCCGAGGCGATCATGCCGCTGATGGAGGCCACCGAGGGCCGGATGGCCGACAAGGTCATTCTCACCATGGGTGAGATGCAGGGCGAATACATCGAAGAGGGCCTGATCCTCACCGCGAAGGCGGGCACCCTGGTCGTCACCTCCATGGGGCGGATGGACGCCGCCGACGTGAAGATGAACAACTTCCTGCTCTGCATGCTGCAGAAGACGGTCAAGGGCTGCATCTTCGGTGGCGGCAACGCCCGCCAGGACATTCCGCGCCTGCTGTCCATGTACAAGGCCGGCCAGCTGAACCTGGACGATATGGTCACCCGGAGCTACTCCCTGGAGGACGTGAACCAGGGCTACAAGGACATGCTGGACGGCAAGAACATCCGCGGCATCATCAAGTACACCGACGCCGACCGCTGATCGGCGAGCGTACCCGCGCGTTCCCGGGTGGGCCGACCCCTCACCGGCCCACCCGGTGCTCGTCCGCTGCGTCGCTCTGATTTCCCACCTGATGTACCCCGCCGGGCGGCGCCGCGGCCGGGGAGGGACGAACTGGTCCACGCCGCCCGCCGACGCGTACGACCTGGTGATCCGCTCCGCCGCAGCGCATTTGCGATACCCTGGCCGAACGCGGGCGCGCGGCGGTTTTCCACTGCTTTCCGGTAACTGCTCGGCCGGGTTCCGCGGCCCCGGTACGGTCTCGTAACCTCGGGGTGTGCGCGCACTCGAGCAGATCCAGGAATGGCCGGTCAGGCATGCCGCGGCGGGTGTGATCACCCGGGACGGGCGCTGGTCGGCCGGTGAAACGGACCGGGTCTACCGCCTGGCTTCGGTCACCAAACCCCTGGCCGCCTACGCGGTGCTGGTCGCCGTGGAGGAGGGGGCGATCGAACTCGATCAGCCCGCCGGGCCGCCCGGCGCGACCGTCCGGCACCTGCTGGCCCACACCTCCGGCGTGGCCTTCGACACCACCGATATCCTGGCCCGTCCCGGAGCCAAACGGATCTATTCGAGCGCCGGTTTCGAACTGCTGGCCGACGCGGTCGCCGAACACACCGGTATTCCTTTCCCGGAGTATCTGCGCGAGGGCGTCTTCGAACCGCTGGGCATGGTCGATTCGGAATTGACCGGCTCGGCCGGGCACGGCGCGAATTCGACCCTCGCCGACCTGTTGCGTTTCGCCGCCGAACTTCTCGAACCGCGCCTGATCTCGGCGCAGACCCTCGCGGAAGCCACCAGCGTCCAGTTCCCGGGCATCGACGGTGTCCTGCCGGGTTTCGGCTCGCAGCGGCCCAACGATTGGGGCCTGGGCTTCGAGATCAAGGACGGGAAGTCGCCGCACTGGACCGGGGCCACCAACTCGCCCGAGACCTTCGGTCATTTCGGGCAGTCCGGGACGTTCCTGTGGGTGGATCCGCGCCACGCCGTGGCATGTGTGGCCTTGAGTGACGAGAATTTCGGCGACTGGTCGCGCGAAGTATGGCCTCCGTTCAGTGATTCGGTCATCGCGGAGGCAACACTCGCGCGCAACACGGAAGTGAAGTAACACGTGTAACACCGGGCACTCGAGTACACTCGGGCAACGCCTTGTCGACGGACCCGTTGGGGAAGACGAGCATCGTCGAAACCGGAGGTGTACGTGGTGCGCGGATCGTTCCGATACGCGGAGACAACTGCGGGTGTGGTGTACATCCACTCGTCGCCCGCCGCGCTGTGCCCGCATATCGAATGGGCGCTCGCGGCCGCTCTCGGGGCTCCGGCCTCGCTGCGCTGGACGGCACAACCCGCCGCCCCCGGCCAACTCCGGGCAACGACCGAATGGGTCGGCCCGGCCGGTACCGCGTCCCGTATCGCGCAGTCGCTACGTTCCTGGCCGGTCCTGCGTTTCGAGGTGACCGAGGATCCCAGCGAGGGGGTCGACGGGGAGCGGTACAGTTTCGTGCCGTCGCTGGGCCTCTGGCACGGCTCCACCAGCGCCAACGGGGATGTGATGGTGGGGGAGATGCGCCTGCGGGTCCTGTTGCAGGCCGATCGTGAACTGGGCCGGTACGCCGGGTTCGATCTGGCCGGCGAACTGGACCGGGCGCTGGGGACGGCCTGGGACGAGGACCTGGAGGTCTACCGGACCGGCAGCGAGGGCGCCGAGGTCACCTGGCTGCGCCGCGACGTCGGCTGAGAGCCCGGAAATCACCCATCCCGGCCGGGGAACGACACCGGCGCCGGGGCACCCGGTTGGGCGAACCGAGCTTGTCGTACCGCGCCCGCGATCCGAGTGGCGAACGGGCAGGCCACGGTGGCTCCCGGTATGGGTCACCACAACCGCGGCCGGCTCGGTCACGGTTTTCGCTGCGGACTTCGATGCCGGTCGGTATCATGTTGCCGAGTGTTCGCCCTTCCCCGGGAGAGGGTGCGATCACGGTGAATCTCTGCCAGCGGATTGCAATCGCTTCGACCGAGGGAGCGCATGAGCCGGGAGGCCGTCCGATGTACCGTGGCGGCAGTCCCGGGCGCGTGTCGAATCGACTACCGAGCCCTGCTGCGGTGATCACCGGCAGTCGTCGTCATCAACCTGTGTCCGGCGGTATGACGAACAACGACACCTGCCTTGCCGGAGTGTCCCGCGCCGGCCGGTCCTGAGTCCAGGTCGGCAACCCGCGTCATATTTCGTTTGTCACTGTTGAAACACCTGGAGTCTTCCTGTGCCCACACCTCAGCCGCCGGAAACGCCGCTGTCTTCCTATGACGGCCGCCCGATCGCGCCCAGTTCGGTGATCGATGGTGATGACCCGCGAGTAGCCATATACACCAAGGAATTCGCCTCGGATCCCCAGCGCGTATACCGGGAGCTGAGAGCCCGCTACGGATCACTGGTTCCCGTGGAGATCGCACCGGGTGTTCCGGCCACTCTCGTGGTCGATTACCAGACCGCGAAGCGAATACTGCACGACCCCGAGCACTTCCCGGCGGACCCTCGGGCCTGGGAGGCGAATGTGCCGCTCGACTGTCCCGTGCGGCCGATGTTGCAGTGGCGGCCGAATGCGTTGCGTAACACCGGAGCAGCTCATGCTCGGCTGCGCTCGGCCAACACATTCGCTATCAACGGGATCGACCTGCACACCACCCAGGCGTTGGTCGAAAAGATCGCGGTGCCGCTGATCAACGGCTTCTGCGCCGCCGGACACGCCGATCTGCTCGCTCAGTTCGTGCACCCCCTCGTCTTCGAGGTCCTCAACACTCTGGTCGGCTGCTCGTCCGATATCGGGGCGCGTGTCGCGCAGGGCATGACCAGCATATTCGATATCTCCGCAGATGCCGAAGAGGGCAACGTGATATTGGAATCGGCGCTGTACGAGCAGACCATGCACAAGATCGCCGAGCCCGGTAACGACATCACCACTCGAATGATCGCGCACAGCGCGGAACTGACCCAGGAGGAGGTGATCCACCAACTGGTCGTCATCTACGGGGCAGGGATCGAACCGACGGTCAACCTCATCTTGAATACCCTGCGACTCATGCTGACCGACGACCGGTTCGGCGGCGAAATGATCAGCGGTAGTCTCTCGACCGCCGATGCACTGGATGAGTTGCTGTTCACTGATCCTCCTCTGGCGAACTTCTGTTTCAGTTATCCGCGGCAGCCGATTCTCATCGACGGGGTGTGGCTACCCGCGCATCAGCCTGTGCTGATCAGCATGTCCGCGTGCAACAACGATTCCGCAGTGCATTCCGGAGACTTCACTGCGAATCGGTCCCATCTCGCCTGGGGCGCCGGCCCCCACACCTGCCCGGCGAAGGATCTTTCCTCTACCATCGCTCGCGCGGCGATAGATCAACTGCTCGATGCGCTGCCCGAGATGAAATTGGCGGTCCCTGTCGAGGATCTGCAGTGGCGGCCCGGGCCCTATCATCGCTCGCTGGCGTGCTTGCCCGTTGTCTTCGTCCCGATCCCGCCGATGGCTGTGTGAGGGCACGTCTGCGATAGGTCCGGTCCATCGCACGGTGGACCGGCCTGGGCGGCCCGCCCCTACTTCGCGGCCCACTCGTCCGGCGGTTCGACTCCGGCGGGCCGGGGTGGTGCGGGCCGGGCGCGCCGGCACCTCGGTTACCACTCTCGTAATCTCGATAACCCACTGGTAGCGAAGCGCGGATAGGCTGTGGGCGCCGGGCTCCACGGAGACCGGCCCTTCACGACTCGCCCTGCTGTCCGCGGAAACTTTCCCACATCTGTTCCACCACAATGGTGTGATCTTCCCGCCGGCCCGGCCCGAACGGCCCGGACTCCGGAAACGGTTGGTCGCCGACCGTATGACTCAGTTCTCGAAGGCCGTCCTGCCAGTTCATGGAACGCTCGATGTTCTGCGCCTGGGTCGTCACCGGGTCATGGGAGTATCTCTCGTCGATATCGACTCCGCTCTCTTCCAATATTTCACGGCGCGCCCGCGCGGCCGCCAAATATGAGGCGGTATCGCGCTCCACCAGTTTTTGTACCTGGCGATCGGCCCACCCCCGTTTGTCATCTATTTCATCGAGTCCCGGTGGCGCGATGGTGCGTATCAGATCGCTTCTGCGGGCATATTCCACCTGTTGCGCCAGGTGACGAGTCATCTCAGCGGAGCCGATGGGCATTTCACGGTATCCCTCCTCGATATCGATGGCTTCGGCATCGGGCACGGTGATCTTCTTACTCGTGTGGTCGGTGTAGGCGTCCAGGCCTCCACGCTCGAATGTCCATCCCCGCTGCTGTAGACCATGGATATCCCGTGTCAACGAACGAGAACACGCCACCAGGCCATCGATATCATCGCCGAGCCCCGAAACGACGCGTATTCGTCGCGTGGGTGCCGGGGCGGGATCGATCTCGGGCGGCGCAAGATCATCGATCGGTCCGCGCAGATCGTGATCGGTATCGCTGACCGTATTCGCGGCACCGTGCGCCTTCTCGCTCACCGATCGTGGCGGTCGAGACCTGAGTTTCGCCACATCCGGGACGAGGTTCTTCGCACGTTGAAGTACTTCGCGCATGGCGCGGATGATCCCGTCGGGCACACTGCCGATTCTCGCTCGGTATCGTCCTGCACGCGACCGAAAACGCTGGACGCCACCGGTGGCCAGACCACGCAGCTTCGAACACGAGAAGGTGCTCGCGGCCGCCACGAGTCAGTTCCAGCGCGCCGGCCTGCACGCCACCAGCGCGGAGGATCTCTGCCGGGCCACGGGCCTGGGACGCAGCAGCCTCTACAACACCTTCGGTAGCAAGGACGAACTCTTCGCGCAGTGCCTCGATGTCTATCTGGACAGCACCCTGGCGCGCGCGGAGGGAGGTCATCGGTGATGGTTCCCTCGGCACCGTCGAACGTATCGAGGTGCTGTTGCGCCGGGTCGTGGCCGAGGAGGCCGAACGGGCCGGGTCCGGGGCGCCGCGGCCCCGTGTCACCGACCCTCCCCGCCGCGCGCACCGCCGCGGTCCCCGCCGCCGTCTACGTTCTGGCCGCCGGTATTTTCGCCATGGTGACCAGCGAATTCGCGGACGCCGGCCTGATGCCCCAACTGGCCGAGAGCCTGCACACCGGTATCGACCGAATCGGCTACCTCGTCACGGTTTTCGCCGCCGCCATGGCCCTCGGCGGTCCGCTACTCGTCGCGGCGCTGCTGCGGATATCCCCGAAACCCGCGCTCATGATCGTCTTCGCGATCTTCCTCGCCGGAAACCTGCTGGCGGCCCTCGCCTCCTCGTACGCGGTGATGGTGGTTGCCCGGATCGTCACCGGCGTCGCCGCCCAGGCGTTCTTCGGTCTCGCGGTATCGCTGTGCATGCGGCTGGTCGACGAACAGTTCCGGGGTCGCGCGGTATCCGTGGCGATGAGCGGACTCATGCTGGGCACCCTGCTCGGACTGCCGCTGGCCACCTTCATCGGGGGCCGCCTCGGCTGGCCGGCGGCCTTCTGGACGGTAGCCGTGCTCACCGCGTTCGCCGCGGCCCTCACCCTGGCCTTCGTCCGCGACCCGGGCCGGCCGGGTGCCGGAGACAGCACGGCCGCCGCGTCACCGGCCGCCGAACTCCGTGCTTTCCGCCGCCCCCAACTGCTGCTCGCCCTCGTCTCCAGCACCCTGATCATCGGCGCGACCTTCTCCGTCTTCAGCTTCCTCACCCCGGTCCTCACCCGGATCAGCGGATTCGCCGACAGCGCGGTGCCCCCGCTGCTCCTGGCCTACGGTGCCGCGACGGTGGTGGGCAATGCCGTCGTGGGCCGCTTCGCGGATCGCCACACCGTCGCCACGCTGCTGATCGGCACACTGCTCAATATCGTGTTCCTCACCGGTTTCGCGGCCTGGACCGACTTCAAGCCCGCGGCAGTGGTGTTCATGCTCGGAATCGTGCTCGTCGGCGTGACGATGAACCCGGCCATGGCCGTGCGGGTGCAGCGCGCGGGCGGCACCGGGGTCCTGGTGAACACGGTGCACACCTCCTTCATCACACTCGGCGTGATCCTCGGCTCGGCCGTCGGTTCGAGCCTCCTGCCCGGGCACGGACTCCGGGCGCCGCTGGTCCTCGGAATCGTGCTCGCCGTACTCGCGGTCGCCGCGATCCTGCCGGCCCTGCGCTCCCCGTACCTGCGCGGGGGAGTGGACCGGGAGCCGGTGCGTGTCGTGCGGACGGACAGCCCGTATGCGGACGCCCGATAAGGCGGTACCGGGTGGTCGTTCGACCGTAGTGCTGTGCTCCTGGTCATGTTGCCTCGGCGCGGTGAATGCCCGGATCATGGCCCGGTGCGCAACCCTCGGCCCAGGAACCTGATCGCATTGTGACGCTCGGGCGAGCTTGCCGGATTCGACCTACCGAGCAGGATGGTCTCGCTGGACGTACCCGGACAGGACGCCCCGCTCGGCTCTTGGTGGTCCTGCGGTGGCAAGGCTCCGGCGGCCGATCCGGCCCCAACGATAAGGGTTGTGCCCGAGCGCGTCTCGTGCCCGCCGGTGGCATACTCGACCCTTGCGCACCACACAGGGGGATTGAACAATGACAACATCGGACGCCGTCGACATCACCGAACTCGGTGTGATCGGCGGGACGCGGTTCTCGTTGGCACTGACGAATCGCCCCTGGGAACTCGACATCGATACGATCGCGGTGTCGGTAGGAGCCGGGTTCGGTGCGCTCGGGAACGCGCTCCGCGAGGCATATCCGGACGCGGCGTGGAATGCGATCCTGTACGAGCTGATCGACGCCCGCCGCCCACGATTCTTCGCGCTCTCGTCCACGCGGCCGGAACAGGCGCTGCTGGTCAACCCGCGTGAGACCGGCGGCGACGAGAGCGAGTTGGCGGACGACATCCTCCGGGTGGCCGTCCGGGAAGCCATCCGGACCGCGGTCGGCGGCGGCACGAAGATTCTCGGACTGCCACTGCTCACAGCCGGGGCTCTGAACCGGCCCGAAACAGAGGTCGCGGCGGCGGTGGTCTCCGCCGCGGTGGAATCCGCGTCGGCCACGCCCGGGCAGCGATTGGACGGCCTCGTCTTCTTCTGCCGTGAGCAGAGCGAGGCGGCGGCCATTGCGGCGGAATTCGCCCGGTCGGTACCCGATCTGTCCGGCGGCCTGGCCGGTAGCCTGTCCGCCGATCTGGTCGATCCGAATATCGGGATCCCGCTGGAACGTGACCAACTCGGCGTCGGACCGTATGTGTCCATGCTGGCCACCGTGATCGCCGACCGCGAGACACCACTGCCGCTGTCGGTCGGCGTCTTCGGGGCGTGGGGTTCGGGCAAGAGCTATTTCATGGCGATGCTGCGGGACCGGATCGACGGTCTGGCCGGAACCGGCGAACGGTACTGCACCGAGATCGTGCAGATCGGTTTCAACGCCTGGCACTACACGGACAGCAATCTGTGGGCCAGCCTCGGCGACGAGATCTTCCGGCAGCTCGCCGGTTCCGAGCCCGGTTCGCGGGAGCGGGCGGAGCGGATCCGCCGGGAACTCGCCCACCGGGTCGACCAGCGCAGACAACTCGAGATCGCCACCCGCGAAGCCGGCGATACCGCGGCGGCACTGCGCGCGGAGATCGATGAGGCCACGGCGACGCGTGAAACGACCGCCGGTGATCTTCTGGTAGCGCTGCGCAACTCCGAATCGTTCCGGGGCCGCGTCGACGGTCTGTGGCGCCGGCTCGGCCTGACCGACGAGACCGCCCGGGCCAGGCTGCTGGCCGAGGAGATGCACGGCACCCTGACCGAAGCCGAGGCGTTGCGGCGGGTTCCGGCCGATCGGCGCGGCCGGATCGCGCTGGCGGCAGCGGCCGTCATCATGCTCACCGGCCTGCTGGGGGCAGTCCTCGCACCGGCCCTGCGGGACTGGCTGGCCGCGGCAGTCGCGCTCTTCGGTGCGTGCGCCGGCACGGGGGTCGCGCTGCTCGTCCGGGCGCGCACCGGGTTGCAGACGCTGCGAGAGATAGCCGGGGAACTGCACACCGGTCTGCGCGGCGCGGCCGACACGGCGGTGGCCGAACAGATGTCGGACACGCTGGACCGGCTGCGGGCCGCCGAGGCGCGACAGCGGGTGGCGCAAGCGCAACTGGACGAGGTCGTCACCCAGGTGGGGGAGCTCGGCCGGCAGCTCGCCCAGCTCGCGCCGGGGCGGCGCCTGCACAGTTTCATCGCCGACCGGGCGCGCAGCGACGACTACTCGGGCAGTCTCGGGCTGGTCTCCACGGTCCGCAAGGATTTCGAACAGCTCGTCGAATTGATGGTGGAATGGCGCGCCAGCGACCAGGAATGGGACCGCTCCCGGCGTCCGGTCGACCGGATCGTCCTCTATATCGACGATCTGGACCGGTGCCGGCCGGCGCAGGTGGTCGAGGTACTGCAGGCGGTACACCTGCTGCTGGCCTTCGAACTGTTCGTGGTCGTGATCGGCGTGGACCCGCGGTGGTTGTTGCGCTCGTTGCGCAGCAGCTATTCCGATCTGCTGGCGATGGACACCGAGGAGGACCCGGACGCGTTCGGGCGCACACCGGAGGACTACCTCGAGAAGATCCTCAATATCCCGCTGGTTCTGCCGGCGATGTCGCCGGACGGTCTGGGCCGCCTGCTCCGCTCGATCAGCGGACCCGATCCCGTGCCGGTCCCCGCGGTGGACCCGGCCGGGTATACGCCACCGCCCGTACCGGCGCCGCCGGCGATCGAGCCCGTGACCACCGGCGTGATCACGGTCGAACGTGGATCCGAGGTCGACCGGCAAGAGCAGCAAGGGCCCCGCACGCCGCCGCCACGGCCGATGACCGAAGCCGAGATCACCCTGCTCGCGGCATTGGACACGCTGATCGAGACACCGCGCGCGGCGAAACGTCTTGTCAACCTGTATCGGATGGTCCGCGCCACCCGCGATCTCTCCGAAGCGTCGCGCTTCCTCGGATCGGACGGGCAGCCGGGCGAATACCAGGCCGTGATCGTTCTGTTGGGCCTGCTCACCGCCGGGACGCAGGTGCTCGGTGTGGTCCTCGACGGGCCGGCGAGACCGGGGGACGGGATCGACGGTGGACTCGCGCACCGACCACCCGGCACCCCGCTGCACCGGTTCGTCGCCGATCTGGAACCGCGCCCCCGCGACGACGGATGGGTGAACCGTGTCGCCGGAACGCTGCCGCCGGGCCGGATCGGCCAGTGGCACCGTCTGCACGAGGGGCTGGCCCGGGTAGCGGGGGTCACCGACCTGACCGACCTCACCGAGTTGCAGCTGTGGCTACCGCGGGTGCGGCGTTTCTCCTATGTGCTGCCTGCCGTGGGCAGCCGGGGAGACGTGCCGTAGTCGGGCGTGGACCGGCCCGAAGCCGTGGCGGGCTGAACTGCGTCGGACCAGCCGACTGGGGCGTCGACGTATTCTCCCTGTATGGGTACCGTCACCCTGGACGTCCTCAGCGATGCGATCCGATCATCGTGGTCGGCGGAAACCAGCAGTGCACCGGCCGAGCGGACCGGCTCTCCGGCAAAGGGCCAGTGCGCGGTGACGGCTTGCGTCGTGCACGACTATCTCGGGGGAGAAATTCTCCACACGGTCGCCACGCTGCCCAGCGGCGAAACGGTTTCGCACTACCTCAACCGCATCGACGGACAGACTGTCGACCTGACCGCACAGCAGTTCCCTGCTGGCACCAGATTCACGTCACCGATACCCAAGCCCAGGGGAATGCCGTCGACGCGGGAATACTGTCTGTCCTATGACGGCACACGCAGACGGTACGAACTGCTCAGCGCACGTGTAGCGGAGTCTCTTCGGATCGCCCGCCGGTCATGATCGGGCAGTCCACATACCCATCAGCTCGCGTGCCTCTCGCACCGCGCTGTGCGGACGGACAGCTGACACGATCCCTTGGAGGGCCGCGTGCAATCGCGTGGAAGCGACTGAACTGACCGCGTCGAAACGGTCGGTCAACAGCACGCAGCCGTCGGCGATGGAGCCCGACTGCACGTGATTCTGGGCGAGCCTGATCTGCCAGGCAATGGTTTCCCGAGGGTAGGCGGCAGAGCCTTCGATCGCGGCCCGCAGGTACGTGGTGGCTTCCCGGTGGCTGCCGATCCGCATGAACACCAATCCCGTCAGACCGCTGAGCTGCGCTTCGGGCAGGTGCGCAAGATAGCCGGGATCACGTCCCCTGGTCGACTCGTAGGCGCGATGGGCACGACCAACCGCTGACACCATCTCCGACCGGTTACCCATGGTGCTATGGGCTTCAGCTTCTCGAATAGCGGCCAGTGCACGAAGTTTGGGGCCACCCTCACGCCGCGCAACCAACTGCGCCGCCTCGGCCAGCTTGATGCCTTCCCTCGGGCGGGACCCCTCCCGACACGAGAGCAGGCACGCATTTATCCAAGCATGCGCGGCGGCCACCCCGTCGCCTGTGGCCGTGGCGGCCTGGGCAGCGTCGGCATAGTAGCGTTTGGCGTCATCCCAACGACCGGCGTCGTAATGGATCCAGCCGGCTGCTGTCATCGTCTCCGCACCTGCACTGGCCAGGGTCGCGCCCACCTGGTCCGAGTAGTCGCCGTGGTCGAGCAGATGCTGCACATAGCGGGACTGATTCGCGGCCAGCTCGCACAGACGGTCGCCGCCGGCCACCAATTGGAGTTCGTGTAGCCGGTCTATGCCCCTGACAATTCGTTCGACATCGGACATGCCGATCCTTGTGCGGGTTGCTCCGATCGAGCTCGTTCGCTGCCCGCGATCGGCAGCCCTTGCTGCAGTCGCACCGACCACTCCGGCCTGGAAGAACTGGCGTCGTTTCAACTCCGCCTCCTCGTCGGACGGCAGCAATGCACTGAGCGGGACCTGCAATGCTATCGCTACGCGTCGCAAGACGCGGACATCGTAAGCGGCGGGCCCATCGTGCTCGAGCTGCGATACGGCGGGCTGGGTGAAATGGATGAGCGCGCCGAGCTCCGACTGGGTGAGGCCGCTGGACTTGCGTATTCGCCGGATGGTTGCACCGATGGTCACAGACATCCCATCCTCCGTTCCGTTGTGGCACAAGCCTTGTCGGTACCTCGCGCGGGATGGATTCTGACCAAGGGTCTCGCGCCTGATCGCACGATATACCGATCTCCACATATTCCAGAAGAGGTGGCGTATCTGACGCCGTTCCAAACGATTTCCGGGGCCTACGTTCCCTTTGGTACCCGGCGCCGGGGCGACGTCGCACCCCTTACGCGGCGCACCGCCTGCCCGACGGGAGGCAGTTGGTGGCGAAAAGCCCCCCGGTGCCGGGTGCCGAACCAGCACGGAACTCTGGACGGGGCGAACAATGTGTGAAGCACAGCGAGCAGTGGGACTGGTCCGCAAGGACCTGGATGGACACAGCGGTGCGGATATCGGCAAACTCGCGGAGCGGCACGGGTATCGCATGGTGTGGACAGTGTTCCTCGATACCGGGCCGCTGGCCTCAGCGCTCATCGTGGTCAGCACGGTCTATGAGCACAACGCCTCGGCGGTCGTGGTGCCGTCGTTTGCGCATGTGGACGCGTATCGGGACGCCGTCACCGACGTGGCCGTGCTCATCACCCCCATGCGGCTGTATCCACGCGGGTTCGACTGGCCCACCACAGCTCCGGAACCTGGCCGGGACGGACGGTAGCGCGGATGATCTCCCTGGGCTTGTCGGTTGCCGCCGGGATTCCGCTCCTGGTGCTGCTGTGGTGTCTGATCTGGCCGACGCGTTGAAGTCTCCGAAATCTCGACCGGCGGGGATCGCACGATCCCCGCCGGTAGCTCGGCTCTCTGACGCAGAGCTGGTCGGTGGCCGTCGCTTCCCCTCCGACCACCGGGATGTCCAGAACCTCACCAAGTCCGCGTGAGATCAGCTGCTCGGCTTCAATGTCGGCCACGGTGACTAGATCGTTCGGTGCCTTCTCTGCGATCTCATACTCTGCCAGCCGCCGGAACCGCGGCCGGACCGCGACGGATGCGGCGTCGACCAAGACTTGCGTCACCTCATCAATCAATTTCTGAGCCTAGCTGTGCCATCTCATGAAGTTGGCTTCATGGTCGCTAGATCGCGAACGGTTCACCGCACACGAGGCAATGAAAAGGTCCTCTGAGTTCCTCTGGCACCTTTATAGGCTCGTGGTCGTGACACGGAGAAGCCACGATCTGCATGTCGTTGGGTTCGGTAAGTGCGGGTGGTGCACTCTTGACCTGGTCGATGGTCAGCCCGGTCTCGCTTGCCAACTGACGGAGAATCTCCGGTGTTGCGGAGTCTCGTGCGTACTCAAGTTGCTGCTCTGTCCACCAAGAATCGGGCGAGGCGGACTGGCCGCACAGCGGACAGAAGTAGACCTCTGGGGAAGCATCCGGTTCGCTACCGTCCACAGGACCGAGATGCCATTTGAACTGCGCGTTGCAGTGGGGGCACTCGCGCCGCAGGAAACCGTCCTGGTCGGCGGGAATAGAGACATACATGGCCCTACACCGCCCCGAGGCTGACGAAAAGGTCCTGCTCGATCGGAGTGCCTTCGGCGGTCTTGCCTACGGCCTTGATAGTCAGGTGAGCTTGACGGTCGCCCCAGCCCTTGTTGCCGAGAAAATCGAGAACGGCAACTGGCTTTCCGGCAGGAAGCTTCGGAATCGGCAATGCGCCGTTGCTCCGTAGGTCTCCACGACCACCACCGGGAAGGTCGACCACGTTTAGGTCATAGACGTCACCGGGCCCGTGATTGACGATCTCGATCACGCCGATTTTGTTTCCACCGCGGTCGATGTAGCGTGCGTCAAGCCGTGGCTCTCGCGGTCCTTGCTGCTGCGGGATCTTCTTTCCGATTGGCAATCCGTTCCCAGGTCCGGTGGGGGGAGTCAGATCGCCTGCGGTATGCCAGTCCGTTCCGATTAGATCCACGGAGCATCCAGCGATTCGAAGTTTAGAAGCCAACATCTGGCGCTTCCCGACAGAGTTATCCAACCGGACAGTGTGCCGGCCATGAATGTCGCTGAACCCTTTTACATCTCCGAACTCGACGATCACCGTCCGTTCGGGGGATCGACCCATCGCCATCCCCGCCTCGTACAGCACATTTGGACGCGGCTGGGGTTGGGGACTTGTTTCGGGGTCATCTGGATCATCACACAGCCGGCTGTCGAGGTACGCGATGTCGTCTGGAGTCTGTAGGACAACAACTGCTTGGGCCTGCGCAAAAGCCGCGTTCAAGACATCACCGATGTAGGGGGAAGCTGTTCCTGTCATCTCCAGTGCGCGTGCCCACTCGATGGGCTGTAGGCCGATGGATCGCAGGAACTCGAATACTGCTCGGCGCGCAGGATCGTTCCGTCCATGGATGACGAAAACCTGTTTGGAGTCGGGCTCTGACCCTGGACTTGGTGCCGGGGAGCTTGCTGTCATGGATGCTTCTCCGTGTGACTATGCGGGAAGCGTTCGAGTTCCTGACCCAGGATGATGGTCGTGCTGAACGCGCCCTTGCGAGTGTTTACGCCGCAGTGATCCACGACACAATCGGTATCGGCATGGGGAGAAGATCGTTACCTCGGTTCGGAAGCGAGAGGTGCCCCTTGAGTCCTGGGTGTCTGTTCGATCTCGCTGTATCGGTTAGCGGCCCAATCGCCGGTCTCTCTCTCGGTGATCGAGGCGACGCGTTCGGCCAGCGTCCTTCGACGGTTCTCCCCGACGTACGGGCCGACCTGAGCCATGTACAGGAAGCTTTCGTTCTTGAGCGCCTCGGCCGCCGCTCGCCAGCGCAGCCAGTTGCTATGCCACTGAAAAAGCTGCTGCGCGCCTTCGGCCACAATGGGGACCGCAGCAACGAGAGCGGTTATCCATCCTGCGGAGCCGACGGCAGCAAGCACAGGTATGACGGCCCCTACAACGATCTGAACTAGCTTGACCGACTTGTATGCGTTCTTGGCTGAGTTCGATCGAGTCCTGTAATAGTCAAGTTGATCTTCCAGGCGACGCCACACCACATCGTCGGTTGACGTGCCTTCTCTCGATTCCTCCACGGCCAAACAGATAGCACGTCGACCTCTCGTAGCCCGTGCTTATGGCCGTCTCTTCGAACGTGCGTAGCAATTGTCTGCCCCACGAATCCTGCGTGGGGCATAACCAACGTTCTCGTTTCACCCTATTGAGCTGGCACTTTACCGGTGGGCGCAGAGGGGTTCGAACCCCCGACCGCTGGTGTGTAAAACCAGAGCTCTACCGCTGAGCTATACGCCCGGGCCCCCCGGACGGTGTCCGAGGGGAACGGTCTATGAATCTAGCGCGGCGAGCGCTTTCTCCCAAGCCGCCTGGTCACGGGGCTCTCCGGGGCCGTTCATCTCCGCGAAACGGATGATTCCCTCGCGGTCCACGACGAAGGTGCCGCGGTTGGCGAAACCCGTCACGTCGTTGAATACGCCGTACTGCTGGGCCACCGCGCCGTGCGGCCAGAAGTCCGACAGCAGCGGGAAGGTGTAGCCCTGTTCGGCCGCCCAGATCTTGTGGGTGGGCGGCGGGCCGACGGAGATCGCGAGGATCTCGGTGTTGTCGTTCTGGAACCGCGGCAGCTCGTCGCGGACCTTGCACAGCTCGCCCTGGCAGATGCCGGTGAAGGCGAGCGGGTAGAACACGATCAGGACGTTCTTCTCGCCGCGGTAGTCCGACAGCGAGACCTCCTGATTGTTCTGGTCCTTGAGGGTGAACTCCGGTGCCTGGGCGCCGACCTCGAGGGGCATGAGGATCCTCCAAATCTCGGGTGCGCGCACCCCGTGGCCCGGGGCGCGCGTACAGCTATGGGCGGCTCAGCGCTGCTTGGTGGGGGCCTTGGGCTGCACCAGACGGCTGGCGGACCATTCGCCGAGTTTGATGGCGGAGGTCTGGGTGAGCCCGGCGGTGGGTGCGGCCTCGGCGATCTCACTGGGATCGACATGGCCGTCGTTACCGGTCTTGGGGGTGAGCACCCAGATGAAGCCGTCGTCGGCGAGTGGGCCGATCGCCTCCATCAGTTCGTCGACCAGGTCCCCGTCGCCGTCCCGCCACCACAGCAGGACGACATCGATGACCTCGTCGGAGTCCTCGTCCAGCAGTTCACTGCCGGAGGTCTCCTCGACGTCGGCCCGGAGGTCGTCGTTGGTGTCCTCGTCCCAGCCCAGCTCCTGGACAACCATTCCGTGGGTGATGCCAAGCTTCTGAGCGAAATTCTGATCGTCCGCCGCGGCGACCACGGTGGCGTCCTCCTCAACTCCCGACTACAGATATCTGCAAGCGAACATGGTTATCGGCCCTAACGCAAGCCGATCGGGTGGGTCTAATTTTCTATGTCGTCCGAAACCGCTGGTGACGGGCGATCCGGGTTACTTGGGGCAGGCATCGCGTACCGCGTTGCGCGCGTCGTTGACGCGCTTGCTGGCGTCGTTGAGCGGTCCGACGGGGGAGGTGTAGGTCATCTCCCGGGTGGCCTGGGCGAGAGCCCGGGCCGAGTCGACGTAGGCGACGAACTTCGTCCGCAGTTCCTCGGGCAGCTGCACGCCCGCGGTGTTCACTCCGCCCTCGACCTGTTTGGCGGCGTCCTCGAGCGCGGTCACGGCGCCCTCGCGTTTGGCGTCGTAGTCGGGGGCGTCGTTGTCGTGGGCGTCGACGAACTCGTTGTACTTGCTCACCCCGACCCCGGTGGTGCCGGGGAATAGGGTGCAGTTGTCGGAGATGGCCTTGTCCCGGGCGGCCGCGATCTGCGACGAGGTGGCGGCGGCGGACGAGGACGAGGCGTATTCGCGATAGGAGGTCGCCTCGGCGGCGTTCGGTGTCGCGATACCTTCGACCTGCTGCGCGCAGCCGGCCACGGCGGCGCCCGCGACCAGGGCCGTCGCGGCGCACACCAGCCCGAACCGGCGCGGGTCCAGCCCTTCCATCGTCCTCCCGACTCCTCGGTAACCGCAGTGAGACGTGCCTGTCGAACGGTACTGGATCGGCGACTGACATGATGATGTGGGACGTGCCACGCGAGTGCGCGGGCACGCCCGGAAAAGTCGTCACGAGTGATCCGCACACCAGCGGGCCACTCGGGGTCACCGCAGCCATCAGCTCGACCACCCCCTGTACGAGGAGCAGTTTTGACCGATCTGATCCACTCTGGCGTCCCGGCGGAATCCGCTGTGCCGGGTTCCGCTCCCACCCCTCGCGACGCCAACGGTGCGCCCGCCGGTGGCCGAGTCCGCGTGATTCGTGAAGGAGTGGCGTCTTACCTACCGGATATCGATCCGGAGGAAACCAGCGAATGGCTCGAGTCGTTCGACGAGATGCTCGAGCGCGAAGGTCCCGGCCGGGCCCGCTACCTGATGCTCCGGATGCTCGAACGCGCCGGTGAGCGGCGGGTCTCCATTCCTTCGCTGACGTCCACCGATTATGTCAACACCATCCCGACCGAGAACGAGCCCTGGTTCCCCGGCGACGAGGAGACCGAGCGGCGCTTCCGGGCCTGGATCCGCTGGAACGCGGCGATCATGGTGCACCGCGCGCAGCGCCCGGGTATCGGCGTCGGCGGGCATATCTCCACCTACGCGTCCTCCGCGGCGCTCTACGAGGTCGGGTTCAACCATTTCTTCCGCGGCAAGGACCATTCCGGCGGCGGCGATTCGATCTTCATCCAGGGTCACGCCTCGCCCGGTATCTATGCTCGCGCCTTCCTCGAGGGCCGGCTGAGCACCGATCAGCTCGACGGTTTCCGCCAGGAGTACAGCCACGGCGGCCTCGGCAAGGGGCTGCCGTCGTATCCGCATCCGCGGCTGCTGAGCGACTTCTGGGAATTCCCGACGGTGTCGATGGGCCTGGGTCCGATGAACGCCATCTACCAGGCGCGGTTCAACCACTACCTGCACGATCGCGGGATCAAGGACACCTCCGATCAGCATGTGTGGGCGTTCCTCGGCGACGGCGAGATGGACGAACCCGAATCGCGCGGTCTCGCCCATGTGGCGGCCATGGAGGGTCTGGACAATCTGACCTTCGTGGTGAACTGCAACCTGCAGCGCCTCGACGGCCCGGTCCGCGGTAACGGCAAGATCATCCAGGAACTGGAGTCGTTCTTCCGCGGCGCCGGCTGGAATGTCATCAAGGTGATCTGGGGCCGGGAGTGGGACGCGCTGCTGGGCGCCGACCGCGACGGTGCGCTGGTGAACCTGATGAACACCACGCCCGACGGCGACTACCAGACCTACAAGGCCAACGACGGCGCGTACGTCCGCGACCATTTCTTCGGTCGTGACCCGCGCACCAAGGCGCTGGTGCAGGACCTGTCGGATCAGGAGATCTGGAACCTCAAGCGCGGCGGGCACGACTACCGCAAGGTGTACGCCGCCTACGCGGCGGCGCTGGCGCACAAGGGCCAGCCGACGGTGATCCTGGCCAAGACCATCAAGGGCTACACACTCGGTAAGCATTTCGAGGGCCGCAACGCGACCCACCAGATGAAGAAGCTGACCCTGCAGGACCTCAAGGACTTCCGCGACCTGCAGCGGATCCCGATCAGCGATGCCGAGCTGGAGAAGGATCCGTACCTGCCCCCGTACTACCACCCGGGCCCGGAGACCAAGGAGATCCAGTACATGCTGGATCGCCGCAAGGCCCTGGGCGGGTTCCTGCCGGAGCGGCGGACGAACGTCGCACCGCTGAAACTGCCCGGTGACGAGGCGTACAAATCGGTGCGCAAGGGGTCGGGTAAGCAGAACGTCGCCACCACCATGGCACTGGTGCGGCTGATGAAGGAACTGCTGCGCGACCCCGAGATCGGCAAGCGCATCGTGCCGATCATCCCGGACGAGGCCCGCACCTTCGGTATGGACTCGTGGTTCCCCTCGCTGAAGATCTACAACCGCAACGGCCAGCTCTACACCTCGGTCGACGCGGAACTGATGCTCGCCTACAAGGAGAGCGCGGTCGGGCAGATCCTGCACGAGGGCATCAACGAGGCCGGTTCCACCGCGTCGTTCACCGCGGTCGGTACCTCCTACGCCACCCACGGCGAGCCGATGATCCCGCTCTACATCTTCTATTCGATGTTCGGGTTCCAGCGCACCGGTGACGGGCTGTGGGCCGCGGCCGATCAGCTCGCCCGCGGTTTCGTCCTCGGCGCGACGGCCGGCCGGACCACCCTGACGGGTGAGGGCCTGCAGCACAACGACGGCCATTCCCTGCTGCTGGCGGCGACGAACCCGGCGGTGGTCTCCTACGATCCGGCGTTCTCCTTCGAGATCGCCCATATCGTGCGCGACGGCCTGCGCCGGATGTACGGCGGTACGCCGGGCGTGGACGGGTTCGGTGGGGAGAACATCTTCTATTACCTCACTCTGTACAACGAGCCCTACCAGCAGCCCGCCGAGCCCGAAAATCTCGACGTGGACGGTCTGCTCAAGGGCCTGTACCTGTACAAGAAGGGTGGCGCCGGTGATGTCCGGGCGCAGATCCTGGTCTCCGGTGTCACCGTGCCCGACGGTCTGCGGGCCCAGCAGTTGCTGGCCGACCACTGGGGTGTGGCCGCCGACGTCTGGTCGGTGACCTCCTGGGGTCAGCTGCGCCGGGAGGCCCTCGAACTCGAGATCGAGGCGCTGCACCACCCGGGTGAGGATGCGGGGCAGCCTTACGTGGCCCGGGCGCTGGCCGATGCACAGGGCCCGTTCGTGGCCGCTACGGACTGGATGCGCGCGGTACCGGATCAGATCCGTAAATGGGTTCCGGGCGATTTCACCACGCTGGGCACCGACGGGTTCGGGTTCTCCGATACCCGGCCGGCCGCGCGCCGGGTGTTCAATGTCGACGCGGAATCCATCGTGGTCGCCGCCCTGGCCGGACTGGGCCGGATCGGCAGGCTGGATCCGGCGAAGGCCGCCGAGGCCGCCGCCCGGTACCGCATCGACGATGTGTCGGCCGCGCCGGAGTTCACCGCCGGCGGCGCCGGAGACGCGGAGTGACGGCGGTTCGATGATCGAACGCAGACCACCGCGTCCGCGCCGGGTCTCCGAGGGCTCCAGCGAGCACGAGGTGTACCTGCCGACCGGCGCGCTGTCGCCGAACCGGCAGACCCGCGACCCACTACCGGACACGCTGCTCAGACGCGTGAAGCAGTTCTCCGGGCGGCTGTCCACCGAAGCCGTGGGGTCGATGCAGGATCGGCTGCCGTTCTTCGCCGATCTGGACGCCGCGCAGCGCGCCGGCGTGCAGATGCTGGTGCAGACCGCGGTGGTCAACTTCCTGGAATGGCTCCAGGACCCGGATAGTGATATCCGGTTCAGCCTGGACGCCTTCCAGGTCATCCCGCAGGATCTGGCGCGGCGGCTGACGCTGCGCCAGACCGTGGACATGGTGCGGGTGGCCATGGAGTTCTTCGAACAGTGGCTGCCCGCGCTGGCGCGTAACGATCGGCAACTGGTCGCGCTCACCGAGGCGGTTCTGCGATACGGGCGTGAGCTCGGTTTCGCGGCCGCCTCGGTGTACGCCAGCGCGGCCGAATCCCGGGGCGCCTGGGATACCCGGCTCGAAGCGCTGGTGGTGGACGCGGTGGTGCGCGGCGACACCGGTCCCGACATGCTCTCCCGGGCGGCCACCCTGAACTGGGACGCGACCGCCCCGGCGACGGTCCTGGTGGGTACGCCGCCGCGGGATCAGGGTGTGTCGGTGGTCGGCGCGGTGCACACCATCGCGGCCCGGCACGGCCGGGCGGCCCTGGCGGTGGTGCAGGGGGCCCGGCTGGTGATGGTGGTCAGCGGGCCGCTGGACGATGCGCTGCACACCTCGCCGTTCATGGCCGATCTGCTCACCGAGGCGTTCTCGGACGGCCCGGTGGTGATCGGGCCGACCACGCGTACCCTGGGGGCCGCGCACAGCAGCGCCCTGGAGGCGCTGGCCGGGATGGAGGCGGTGATCGGCTGGCGGGAGGCGCCGCGCCCGGTCCACGCCATGGAACTACTGCCCGAACGGGCGCTGCTCGGCGATCGAGCTGCGGTCGACGCGCTCGTCGAGTACCTTGTCCTTCCGTTGGCTTCTGCCGGTTCCGCCCTTGCGGACACCCTGGATGCCTACCTGGAATGCGGTGGTGCGGTCGAGATGTGCGCGCGTCAACTGTACGTTCATCCAAATACTGTGCGGTATCGCCTGAAGCGGATCGGGGAAGTAACCGGTCGTGATCCGCTCAATCCGCGGGATGCGTATGTGTTACGAATCGCTGCCACAGTAGGCCGTTTGACACGAACTCGTAACGAATCGTCATCACAAACCTCAGAGGACTCTTTTGTCCCATTGGACAAGGACGGGCTGTAACGCGAACCCCGATTCGGTCGATCCGGACACACCACGCGGGCTTTTGTGGAAACCATACAAAAGCGGTCGGCAAGCTTCATCCACGTCGACATCTCGCAAATGGGGTCTCACAGTGTTCTCTTAGGTACGTGATCGCGTTGTTCGCCCCTGGACAGGGCTCTCAGACACCCGGCATGCTCGCGCCCTGGCTCGACCTGCCCGGCGCTCGTGACCGCCTCGCACTGTGGTCGAAGGAATCCGGTCTGGATCTGATCCGGCTCGGAACCGAAGCGACCGCCGAAGAGATCACCGACACCGCCGTGACCCAGCCGCTCGTGGTGGCTGCCGCGCTGCTCGCCTTCGCCGAGATAGGCGAACAGCGGGTGCCGGCCGACACCATCGTGGCCGGCCATTCGGTGGGCGAACTCGCCGCCGCGGCGGTCGCCGGCGTGATCTCCGCCGACCAAGCAGTTACGCTGGCAGCCATCCGCGGTGCCGAAATGGCGAAGGCGTGCGCGCTGGAGCCGACCGGCATGTCCGCGGTGCTGGGTGGCGACGAGGCCACCGTGCTGGCGCGGCTCGAAGAACTGGAACTGGTCCCGGCCAACCGCAACGCCACCGGTCAGATCGTGGCGGCGGGACGCCTGGACGCACTGGCCGAACTGGCCGCGAATCCGCCGGAGAAGGCCCGGGTACGGGCGCTTCCCGTGGCGGGCGCGTTCCACACCGAGTTCATGGCCCCCGCTCAACAGGCGGTGGCGGCGGCGATCGCCGAGATCACCCCGCACGAGCCGGCTCGTCCCTTGCTGTCGAACGCCGACGGCAAGCCGGTCGAGTCCGGCGCGGACGCGGTGGCTAAGCTCGCCGCGCAGGTCACCCGGCCCGTCCGGTGGGACCTGTGCACCGAAACCGTCCGGCAGGCCGGTGTTTCGGCGGTGGCGGAGTTGCCACCGGCGGGAACCCTCGTCGGCATTGCCAAACGGGAGCTCAAAGGCACCCCGAACCTGGCGCTGAAGACCCCGGAGGACATCCCCGCGCTCGCCGAGCTCACGAGCTCCGGCTAGCTTGCCTACGGCCGTGTTTCCGACGAACCCTCGACGGGAGCACGGCACCGAAGCGACGTAACCGTGCGTCGCCTCGGCCCGAAGAAATATGTAGAGCCCTACCCGAGAAAATTAGAAGGGAGCCACGAAGTGGCCGCTCTGACCCAGGAACAAATCGTCGAGGAACTCGGCAAGATCATCGAAGAGGTTACGGGTATCGAACCCTCCGAGGTGACCGTCGAGAAGTCCTTCGTCGATGACCTGGACATCGACTCGCTGTCCATGGTCGAGATCGCGGTTCAGACCGAGGACAAGTACGGGGTCAAGATCCCGGACGAGGACCTGGCAAGCCTGAAGACCGTCGGCGACGCCGTCGCCTACATCCAGAAGCTCGAGGCGGAGAACGCGGACACCGCCGCCGAGCTCAAGGCCAAGTTCGACAACGCCGAGTAGGGCCGACACCGTGACCACTCCTTCCACCTTGAACGGGAACTTCCCGAATGTCGTCGTCACGAGCCTGGCGGCGTCCACGTCGATCGCGGGTGACGTCGATGCGACGTGGAAGGGTCTCCTCAACGGCGAGAGCGGTATCGACGTTCTCGAGGATTCCTTCGTCGAGGAATACGACCTACCGGTCCGCATCGGCGGCCATCTGAAAGTTCGTCCCGACAGCCTGCTGAGCCGGGTCGAGACCCGTCGGATGGCCTATGTCGAGCAGCTCGCGACCGTGCTCGGCCGCGAGGTCTGGCGTAATGCGGGCAGTCCGGAAGTCGATCCGGAGCGGCTGGGTGTGGCCATCGGCACTGGACTGGGTGGCGGTGACGCGCTCATCGATTCGGTCGACAAACTGAAGAACGGTGGATATCGCAAGATCTCCCCGCTCGCTGTTCAGATGGTCATGCCGAACGGGCCGTCCGCCGTCGTCGGTCTCGAACTGAAGGCCCGGGCAGGAGTGGTCACTCCGGTCTCGGCGTGCTCGTCGGGCTCGGAAGGTATCGCCAACGCGTGGCGCATGATCGTCATGGGCGATGCCGATATGGTCGTCACCGGCGGTGTCGAAGGTTTCATCGACGCCGTGCCGATCGCCGCGTTCACCATGATGCGTGCGATGAGCACCCGCAACGACGACCCGAAGGGCGCCTCGCGTCCCTTCGACAAGGACCGCGACGGCTTCGTCTTCGGCGAAGCCGGCGCGCTCATGGTCATCGAAACCGAGGAGCACGCCAAGGCGCGCGGTGCCACCATCCACGCCCGGCTGCTGGGCGCCGGTATCACCTCCGACGGTTTCCACCTGGTCGCGCCGGACCCCGAGGGCACGGGCGCCGCCCGCGCCATGACCCGGGCCATGCAGACCGCGGGTCTGTCCAAGCAGGACATCACCCATATCAACGCCCACGCCACCGCCACCCCCATCGGTGACACCGCCGAGGCGAAGGCGATCAACAAGGCCGTCGGCAACCATGCCTCGGTCTACGCGCCCAAATCGGCGCTCGGACATTCCATCGGCGCCGTCGGCGCGCTGGAGTCCGTGCTCACCGTGCTGGCCATCCGGGACGGTATCGTGCCGCCCACCCTGAACCTGGACAACCAGGATCCGGAGATCGACCTCGATGTGGTGAAGGGCGAAGCCCGGCGCCAGGAGATCGAGTACGCGATCAACAATTCGTTCGGTTTCGGTGGGCACAATGTCGCGCTCGCCTTCGGCCGGGCCTGACGGTCCGCCCGAACTGTTCGACGACCCATAGACGGGGCCGCCGGGTTTCTTCCGGGCGGCCCCGTCCGGGCTTCGACACCACGTGGCCCGCGTTTCGGGCGCACATTTTCGAGGAGAGAACGCGATGACCACTATCGCTCCGGCCCGCCATCAGGAAACTGCGACCGATCCGCGTGATCCCCTCGGGCGACTCCAGCGCTTCTTCGACCCCGGCACGGTGCTGCCGCTGCATGCGCGCGACAAGTCGGGTGTGCTCGCGGCCGTCGGTGAGGTCGACGGCGTCCGCACCGTCGCCTACTGCTCCGATGCCACCGTGATGGGCGGCGCCATGGGCGTGGAGGGCTGCCGGCATATCGTCGACGCGATCGACACCGCCATCGATTCCGGCGCGCCGGTGGTCGGTCTGTGGCATTCCGGTGGTGCCCGGCTCGCGGAAGGTGTGGAGGCCCTGCACGCGGTCGGCCTGGTGTTCGAGGCCATGGTCCGCGCCTCGGGCCGGGTTCCCCAGATCTCGGTGGTACTCGGTTTCGCGGCCGGCGGCGCCGCCTACGGTCCAGCGCTCACCGATATCGTGATCATGGCCCCCGAAGGTCGCGTTTTCGTCACCGGCCCCGATGTGGTGCGCAGCGTCACCGGTGAACAGGTCGATATGGCCACCCTCGGCGGCCCGGAAACCCACGGCAAGAAATCCGGCGTCACCCATATCGTCGCCGACGACGAAGCCGATGCGGTGCACCGCGCCCGCCGCCTCGTCTCGATGTTCGCCGAACAAGGCGAATTCGACCTCGTCGCCGCCGAGCACGGCAATGTCGACCTGCGGGCCATGCTGCCGGCCTCGGCCAAACGCGCCTACGATGTCAAACCGCTGGTGCACGAACTCCTCGACAATGTCGACGGCGAATCCAGCTTCGAAGAGCTCCAGGGCGGCTACGCCCGCTCCATGGTGACCGGCCTCGGCCGCCTGGCCGGACGCACCGTCGGTGTCCTGGCCAACAACCCGCTGCGGCTGGGCGGCTGCCTGGACTCCAAGAGCGCCGAGAAAGCCGCCCGATTCGTCCGCCTCTGCGACGCCTTCGGTATCCCACTGGTCGTCATCACCGACGTCCCCGGCTACCTGCCCGGCGTCGGCCAGGAATGGGACGGCGTGGTCCGTCGCGGCGCCAAACTGCTGCACGCCTTCGCCGAAGCCCGGGTCCCGCGGGTCACGCTGGTCACCCGCAAGATCTACGGCGGCGCCTACATCGCCATGAACGCCCGCTCCCTGGGCGCCACCGCGGTCTACGCCTGGCCGGGATCGGAGGTCGCGGTGATGGGCGCGAAGGCGGCCGTCGGCATCCTGCACAAGAAAGCCCTGGCCGCCGCGCCGGAGGAAGAACGCGAAGCACTGCACGAACGGCTCACCGCCGAACACGAAGCCATCGCCGGAGGGGTGGAACGGGCCGTGTCGATCGGGGTGGTCGACGAGGTCATCGACCCGGCGCATACACGTAGCAAGATCGCGGCCGCGCTGGCGGCGGCGCCGTGCCGGGCCAGCCACCACAAGAACATCCCGCTGTAATTTCGGCGGCGCCTGCGGCGTCGCGGGGTTGAGGGCGCCCTGGTCTCGCCGTTCAGGTCAGGAAGCCTGCCTGAACCGAGCCGGTCCGTTTCTGCGGCACGTTCTGCATGCCGCTCCGGGGGCGGCATTCGGCCGATTGAGCAGCAGCGACGACGCGGTGGGCTCCCTGTCCGTAAAGGTGAAGGGGTGGGCATGTTCGTGAAGGTGCTGTGTTTTTTGGCGCCGCCTTCGGCGTCGCGGGGTTGAGGCCCCCTTGGTCTCGCCGTTTCGGCCTCGAGACTCGCGCCTGCGGCGCATGCGCTTCG
>NZ_JBKOOL010000055.1:0-31649 GCF_046764065.1 Nocardia sp. NPDC002869 | reverse complement strand
CCCGGCTGCTCGCCCGGGCGATGACCGACGCGGCCCTGCCGCGCGGCGCGCAGGTACTCGACGCGTGCACCGGAACCGGTGCGCTGGCGATCCACGCCGCCCGGTCCGGGGCGGCGGCCGTCACCGCGGTGGACCTGTCACGCGCCGCGCTGGCCTCGGCCTGGTTCAACAGCCGGCTGTACGGGGTGCGGCTGGAACTGCTGTGCGGAGACGTCACCCGGGTGGTCGCGGGCCGCACGTTCGACGTGGTGGTCGCCAACCCGCCGTATGTACCCAGCGAAACCCACCCGCCCGAGGACGGCCCCGCGCGCGCCTGGGACGCCGGCTGGCACGGCCGCCATCTGCTGGACCCCCTGTGCGAGATGATGCCGCAGTTGCTCGCCGTCGGCGGTACCGCGCTGATCGTGCACTCCGCGGTCTCGGGTATCGCCGCCACGCTTACCCGGTTGCGTGCGGGTGGGTTGAAGGCGACCGTGGTGGCCCGCACCGTCATCCCGTTCGGGCCGGTGATGCGCAGCCGGCTGGAGTGGCTGCGGGAACGCGGCCTGATCCAGCCCGAACAAGAGCACGAGGAATTGGTGGTGATCCGTGCCGACCGAACCCGCTGACACACCGCCCGGCCCCGACGAGTTGCTCGCCGCGATCCGCCACGCCGACCCCGCGACGGCGGACGACGCGGCGGCGGACGATGCTTCCGGCCCCCGGCCGGAACCGGCCCCCGGCCCACCGGACGCGGCGAACCCGGTACGCCGGATCACCTTCACCGCCGAGGGTCCGGCGCTGGTGGAGGGCCCGCTGGAGGTGATCACCCCGAAGGGTGACCACATGCTCGCCGACCGCTTCCTGGTCGCGCTGTGTACCTGCAAACGTTCCGGGAGCTACCCGCTGTGCGATACGAGCCATCGCCGCCGGGCCCGGCGCTCCGGAAATGATCGAGAAGGGAGGTAGAGGGTATGTCGTCCATGGATCCCGACCCCGCCGAAACCCCTGATCTGGAACCGGGCGGCGGAGTCCCACCGGGCTCCACACCGCCCGATACTCCGCAGACTTCCGGGTTGTCGGCGGAGGAGCCGGCCACGCGTCATCACTTCCCCCCGACCGGAGTCCTGGCGGTGGTCCTGACGATCGCCCTGGTCGCCGCGTTCGTGGTGGTGGCGGTGGCCCTGGTGATCACGGTCGTGAGCTGATTGGCGGTGCCGTTTCCGGGTAGCCGCCCGGTATGGCTCCGACCCTTCAGCAGTTGCTCCATGCGCTGACACGAGCCGCGAATGCGCTGACGCACCACGACGTCCCCTTCGCCGTGGCGGGCGGCTGCGCGGTCTATGCCCGGGGCGGACCGCCCTCCGATCACGATGTCGATCTCTTCGTCAAACCCGCCGACAGCGGGCGGGCGCGCAGTGAACTGGCCCGCGCGGGACTGCGTATCGCCGACGCCGCCGAGGATTGGCTCACCAAGGCCTACGACGGCGATACCCTCATCGATGTCATCCACCGGCCCAACAATCGCGAGGTGGACGACGCCCTGCTGGCCCGGGCGGAGATCATGCGGGTCGGGCCGACAATGGCGCCGGTGGTGCACGGCACCGATCTGCTGGTCGACAAACTGCTGGTCTTCGACGCCCACCGGCTGGACCTGAGCCCGCTGTTGCGTATCTCCCGCGATCTGCGCGAACAGGTGGATTGGCCGTCGGTGCGCGCCCAGACCGAACATTCGCCCTACGCGCGGGCGTTCCTCGGGTTGATCGACGATCTCGGCATCGCCGACACCCGGGCCGATGATCGAACCTCAGGAAAGGCCGGATAGATGTCGGAAACCCAGAACCGTCCGCCCGGCCGGCCACCGGAGTACCTGGCCGCCGAACTACACCGGGCTTTGACCGAGGATCCACATTGCGCCGAACAGGGTGTGCGGGTGCGGATCCGGGGCGATGTGGTGGTGCTCGACGGCGAAGTGGGTACCGCGGAGCGGCGGCGCCGGCTCGAGGACGTGGTGCACGAGATAGCCCCGGACGCACAGATCCACAACGACGTACATGTGACCGCGACGCCCGGCCCGGGCGAATGCGAGGACCTCGGTGACTGACACCGGGCGGAAGGGAGTGCACCGATGCGGATCGCCGCTGTGGGGGATGTCCATCTGGGGACCGATTCGCGGGGCATGCTGCGGCCCGCGCTACGCGGCCTACCGGACCACGCCGATGTCCTGCTGTTGGCCGGTGATCTGACCAATCACGGGACCCTGCCCGAAGCCGAGGTGGTGGCCACGGAATTCGCCGATGTCGGCGTCCCGGTCATCGCGGTCCTCGGCAACCATGATTATCACAGCGATCTCTCCGACGAGATCACGGAAATGCTGGCCACGGCCGGGATCACGGTCCTCGAAGGCAGCGCCACCACGGTCACGATCGGCGATCGCACGCTGGGCGTCGCGGGAACGAAGGGCTTCGGCGGCGGGTTCGCCGGGAAATGCGCCAGCGTATTCGGCGAACACCTGATGCGCGAGTTCGCCGGGCACACCGTGGAGTTGGCCACCCGGCTCGATACCGCGCTGGCCGAGCTCGACACCGATGTCACGGTGGTCCTCACCCACTACTCCCCCGTCAGCGACACTCTGCACGGTGAACCGCGGGAGATCTACCCGTTTCTGGGTTCCTACCTGCTCGGTGAGCCCATCGACACCCACCGGGCGGATCTGGCGCTGCACGGGCACGCCCACGCCGGGTGCGAACGCGGCACCACACCCGGCGGTATCCGCGTCCGCAATGTCGCCCAGCCGGTCATCCGCTCGGCCTTCGCGGTGTACGAACTGCATCCGCGGCAGACGCGCGTGCGGGAGCACAGCGAAACCGCGTTGACCGGATGACCGGGCCGCCTACTGCGCGAACGCGGCCTCGATACCGTCGAACCAGGCCGCTTCCTCGAGCAGCCGGGTGCTGCGCCAGCCGTCGGGAGTCCGGATGAGGTCGTGGTTGTACCAGCCGCCGCAGGTGAACTGTTTGCCCGGGGACACGATCATCGGGTTGAAGAACATGGCCCGCACCTTCGCGGTGTCGCCGTCGAGGTCGACCGCGATATTGGAGATGAAATGCTGGGTGCGGGCGAACAGGTTCAGCTGCTCGGTCAGCCGGGCCACCACGGTGTCGAGATCGCCGACCGGGCCGCCGGCCGTGCTGTAGTCGATCTGCGCATCGGCCGTGAACACTGTGCGGTACAGCGCCCAGTCCTTGCTGTCGACGGCGGTGGCGTAGCGGGTGAGCAGATCGGTGATCTCGAGCCGATCGGCGAGGGTCGCTGAATCCATCCCTCCATACAACCGCACCGCCGCGGTGTCCGGGCGGGTTCGGTCTCAGCGGCCGCGGAAGATCCGATGCGCGGTTTACCGGCGCCGGAGAGGTTCTCGAAGTCGCCGCGTTCGGTGGCTTCCCGGATCTTGCGATCGACCCAGGACTCGAAGCCGACACCCACGGGTTTACGCTCGGTCATCGTGCCTCCTCACCGTCTCCCACCACGGTAACGCTGCGCTCCGGCAGCGGCGCCGGGGTGACCCGTGCAACCACGGGCCACCCCCGGGCTCAGGCCCCGTTGGTGGTGGTGCTGCGGGCGCGGCCGGAACGGGCCCGGCGGCGCTCCGCCTGGAGGTCGGCGAGCTCCTGCTCGAGGATATCGGCGACCCGGAACTGCCCGGTGTCGTAGCCGTCGGAGGAGCGGACGACGTCGAGGAACTCGTCGGTCTCCTTGTCCCCGGACATCTTGCCCTTGCTCTCCGCGGAACCGTTCCTGGTGCCGTCGGAGGAACCCTTACCCAGCCCCGAGAGTTTCTTGGGTTTGGTCACCGGAAGCTTGTCGGTGGTATCGGCGGTTTTCGTCGCGGCCGAGTCCCCTTCGAACAGGGACGAATTGGCGGCCATCTCATCGAGCAGCGAACTGGTCCGCCCGATCAACCCGGAGGTGACCTCCGCCAGATCCCCCGACCGGCGTTTTCCCGTATCACCGCCCTTGCCGTCCGGCCGGAAGGCCGAACCACTCGATGCGGAACCCGCTGTCTTCGTACTGCCCGCCTCCAGCGCAGCCGGTTTCGGCTCGGACTGGACCGCCGGGACTTCGGTCGCCAGCTTCGCGTGATCGAGCCGCAGGCTCACCCGGGGCAGGCTGTTGCGGATCTGATCCGCGGGGTCGGGCAGCACCCGGACCTGTTCGGTGGCCCGCAGGATCGCCATACCGTAGCGACTGCTCGCCGCGTCGTGGATGAGCAGCGCGACACCGATCATCACCGGGGCGACCGCGTGCACGGCGGCGTCATACCATTCACCGACCCGCAGATAGGGGTAGGTGTTCAGTCCGACGGTCAGGGCGAGCAGCGCGATCTCGGCGGCGGCCACCTGTTTCCGGTTGTTGATCACCCCCCACTCCGCGACCTTGTTGGTACCGATCATGATGATGATCAAGCAGACACTGATCATCGCTTCCAGCAGATAGCTGAACCAGAACAGCGGATCGGACGCACCGGTGGGGGCGATGTTCTGCTGCACGTTGACGGCCGACCAGAGCATCCCCGCACCGACCACACCGGCCAGCGCACGCAACGACCAGGATCGATGCCGGTACAGCGAGGCGAGTTTGGCGTGCGGGCTGGACTCCCGGCGCTGAGCGGCGATGGCTTTACGGGCGAGCAAGAGGTCGCGCATATCCGCCTTCTCGATCTGCTCGGTGGTCTGCCTGGCCCGATCGTTGGCCGAGGCGACCGCTTGGATCTCCTTCCAGCGCTGCCCGCGCTCCTGTTCGCGGATGCGCTCGGCGAGTTCACGTTCGGCGCGTAGCTCCGTTTCCGACAGTGCCTCGGTGAGGGCGGGGTCGAACTGGTAGGCCAGCCGGCCCCGAGCGTGCTCGACGCGCTGAGCCAGTTGCGTGACATCGTCCTCGAGTGGCGGTTCGACAGTCATTACGGCTCCCGCCTCGGGTGATTCGATGGCAGACAAGTAGTCACGCCCGGGTACGGTACCGGCCTTTGCTCCGCGATGCATCGTCACGGTCGAATCAGCCGAATTCCGTGGGCGTTCACAGGCTGTTCACGAGTTCCCCCGGCAGCCCGGCGTTTCCGCGTCCGCGGGTGCACGTCACGACCCGGCGAGGGCCGCCGGCGCGGCCGCTCACAGGTCGTCCAAGGTGGTCAGGACCGCTTTCACCACGGGACGCGCCTCGGGGACCGGAGCGAGCGGATACACATGGAACAGGCCGGGTTCGGCGATGAGACGCACGCGCGCGCCGGCGCGTGCGGCGAATGCGCGCGCGTCGGGGTACAGGATGTCGTGCGTGCCGACGAAGAGATCCGTTTCCGGTAGCCCGTCCACCGGACCGTTGATCGGGCTGAGTTCCGGCAGCCCGAGGTCGTCCCCGCCGGCCCAGACGCGTCCCGCCTCGAGCAGCCCGGGGCGCGCCAGCCACGGATCGTCCGCCTGCACCCGGTCGATCTCCGGTGCGGACAGACGCATATCGAGACACGGCGCGAACAGGATCAGCCGCGCCGGGCCGGGCAGTCCGGCGTCCGGCAGTGCCTGGGCGAGCAGCAGCGCCAGGGTGCCACCGGCGGAATCCCCGGCGAGTACCACCCGCCCGGGCTCCACCGCGTCGATCACCTCCCGATACACCGCGAGCAGATACGGCCGCGCCGACCGGTAGGTGTACCGCGGCGCCAGCGGATAGATCGGCACCTCAACCCGGTGCCCGGCCGTGACGAGCCGATCGATGAACCGCCAGTGCCACCAGCTGATCTCCCGGAAGAAGCTACCGCCGTGCAGATAGAGCACGACTTTCCCGGACTCCGGGGCCGTCCGGGGCGTCACGCGGTAGCAGGGGAAGCCGTCGACGAGGCGGTTTTCGACCCGGTGCCGGCGCCGCAGCCGCCGCGGCGGGGTGTGGGGGCCGGCGGGTTCGGCCATGGCGACCCGGGCCTTCTCCGCGGTCGCCATACCGCGTTGGCGGGTGACCCGCAGGAACACCGACAGCGCCCGGGCGCGGCGACTGACCATGAATGTCCACTCCCTCCGTATCCGCCCGCCGGGCGGAACCGGACCGGTCCCGGCTCTGCGGAGCATATTCCGATGCGTCCACCGGCGGGCGCTCTACCTTCGTCGGATGTGCGACGACAGGCCGTACCGGTACCGGACGCACTACGTCTGCCCCGCGTGCCGGATATCGCAGAAACGCCGGAGTCGGCGGCCCGGGGCGGATCCGCATTCGGCCGTGCGGTACGGTTGCCCCGTTGTGGATTCGAAATGTATTGCGCCGGACCGGACTTCCCCACGCCCGGACGAGACGGCCGCGCTCCCCGGTCGGTGGTCGCCGCGGTTTTGAGCGCCGGTATGCGTTACGACGGCTACGACAGCTGCGGCCGGGAGCGGAAGTTCCGTCCACGCATCCGTGCCGCACTCCGGGCCCGCCGCGAATACGCAGCACGGCACGAGCTGCCATCGGCCGACACCCTGTCCCGGCGCGACCCCTGGCGCGCAGTTCCCCGGTAGTAGCCGGACCTACGGCACCGGCCGGAAACGCCGGTGCTCACCCGCCGTGGCGGCGGGTGAGCACCGGGGTTCACTTCCTGGCGCGCTTCTCCCGGATCCGGACCGAGATCCGCACCGGCGACCCGTCGAACCCGAACTCCTCGCGCAGCCGCCGCTCCAGGAACCGGCGATAGCCGGCCTCCAGGAACCCGGTGGTGAACAGGACGAAGGTCGGTGGCCTGGTGGTGGCCTGGGTGGCGAACAGCACCCGGGGCAGCCGCCCGCCGCGCATGGGCGGCGGAGTCGCGGCGACCACCTCTTTCAACCAGGTGTTCAAGCGGCCGGTCGAAATCCGTTTGTCCCAGGATTCCAGTGCGGTCTCCATGGCCGGGACGAGCTTCTGCACCGCCCGGCCCGTCTGCGCGGAGATATTGACCCGCTGCGCCCACGGCACCCGCACCAGATCGCGATCGACCTCGCGCTCGAGTTGCAGGCGGCGGTCCTCGTCCACCAGATCCCATTTGTTGAACGCCAGCACCAGGGCCCGCCCGGAGTCGGCGACCAGGCTGATCACCCGTAGGTCCTGTTCGGTGATGGGCTGCGCGGCGTCGATCAGCATGATGGCCACCTCGGAGGCCTCCAGGGCCGATTTGGTGCGCAACGAGGCGTAGTACTCGGTACCGCTGGCATTGGCGACCTTGCGCCGCAGCCCCGCGGTATCGACGAAACGCCAGACCTTGCCGCCCAGTTCCACCAGCGAATCGACCGGATCGACCGTGGTGCCGGCGATATCGTGCACCACCGACCGCTCGTCACCGCTCAGCTTGTTCAGCAGACTCGATTTACCGACATTCGGTTTTCCGACCAGCGCCACCCGGCGCGGCCCGCCGCCGGGCCCGCCGAGTTCCCGCGGGGTCTCCGGCAGCACGTCGAGCACATCGTCGAGCAGGTCACCGGTCCCGCGGCCGTGCACGGCGGAGACCATCCGCGGTTCCCCGAGACCCAGCGACCACAGCGCGGCCGCATCGGCCTCCAAGCGCTGGTCGTCGACCTTGTTGGCAACCAGGATGACCGGTGTCTTCGCCCGCCGCAGCACCTTCACGGCGGCCTCGTCGGTGGCGGTCGCGCCGACCACCGCGTCGACCACCAGCACAATGGCGTCGGCCGTGTTCATGGCGAGTTCGGCCTGCCGCGCCACCGACTGCTGCAGCCCCTTGGCGTCCGGTTCCCAGCCGCCGGTGTCCTGCACCCAGAAACGGCGGCCCGCCCAGTTGGCTTCGTAGGAGACCCGGTCCCGGGTCACCCCGGGCACATCCTCGACCACGGCTTCGCGGCGGCCCAGAATACGGTTCACCAGCGTCGATTTACCGACATTCGGGCGTCCGACCACAGCCAGCGTGGGCATCGGCACATGGTCGGCGGCCTCCGCGTCACCGGCGAGATCGGTGAGCTCCCAATCCGATTCGTCGCTCCATACGCCGTCGCCGGCGAGTACGTCACTCACGGTGTCCTCGCTCATCCGGCAGCTCCCCGGCTGCGCGCCGCGGCACGATCCCGCGGCCGGTCCAACTGCCGGCCGACCTCGCGGTACAGCTCCTCGATGGTCTCGTCCATGGTCAGTTCGCTGGTGTCGACCTGCACCGCGTCCTCGGCCCGCCGCAGCGGCGACACCGCGCGCGTCGAATCGAGGCGGTCACGGCGCTCCACATCGGCGAGTACCCCCGCATAGTCGTCCCCGCGGCCCTCGGCGATATTCTGCTGATTACGGCGATGGGCGCGCGCCCGCGCGGACGCGGTCAGATAGATCTTGGCGTCGGCGTCGGGCAGGACGGTGGTACCGATATCGCGGCCCTCGACCACGATCCGGCCCGCGCTCACCGTGATCTCACGCTGCAGCGCCACCAGTTGCTCCCGGACCTCCGGCACCGCCGAGACGGCCGATACCGCCGCGGTGACCTCGGCGCCGCGGATCTCGGTACGCACATCGTCGCCGTCGAGTTCGATCAGTTCCCGTTCGGGATCGGTACCGATCCGCAACGGCATATCGGTGACCGTCGCCGCCACCGCGGCGGAATCCGCCGGGTCGACCCCCGCACGCAGCACCTGCAACGTGGCGACCCGGTACATGGCGCCGGTATCGAGGTAGCGGGCCGAAAGCCGTGCCGCCAGCCGCCGCGACACACTGGACTTCCCGGTCCCCGAGGGACCGTCCATCGCGACGACCAGGGACCGGTCGCGGGCCGGATCCACGACGACCCCCACCGGAGCTTCCACACCGTTCACAAAGACACCGCCTCGTAGAGTTTGCCGATTTCATCGCGCCCCAGCACGCGCAGCGTGCCCGGACGTTGGTCGTTCAGGACGACCGGGCCGATATGGGTGCGGACCAGCCTGGTCACCGGATGCCCGACCGCGTCCAGCAGCCGCCGCACGATATGTTTGCGCCCCTCGTGCAACACCACTTTCACCAGGGAACGTCCCGCGTCGACCTCGAGCACCTGGAAGCGGTCCACCTTGGCCGGTCCGTCGTCGAGCTCCACGCCCTCGCGCAGGATCTTGCCGATCGAACGGTGCACTTCGCCCTGCACGGTCGCCAGGTAGGTCTTGGATACCTCGTAGGACGGGTGCATCAGGCGGTGCGCGAGATCACCGTCATTGGTGAGCAGCAGCAATCCCTCGGTATCGGCGTCCAACCGGCCCACGTGGAACAGCCGCTGCCCGGCCGCGACCCGCTCGGCGACGATATCGCCGACACAGGGCCGGCCCAGATCGTCGGACATGGTGGACTGCCAGCCCTTGGGCTTGTTCAGGGCCAGGTGCACCAGTTCCTCGCGCACCACCACCCGGGTCCCGTCCACCCGCACCACGGCGTTCTCCGGGTCGATGCGCAGGCCCTGCTCGCGCACGATGATGCCGTCGACCTCGACGCGACCCTGCTCGATCATCTCCTCGGCCGCCCGGCGGGAGGCGACCCCGGCCTTGGCCAGTACCTTCTGCAGGCGTTCGCCCTCGCCCCAGGGCAACTTCTCGTGACCGGGTTCACCCGATTCCGCATGCTGATGCCGGGCCGGTTTCGCATTGTTCAGCAGCGGGGCGCTGCTCCCGGACCGAGTGCTCTGAGTCTTACGGGCCGTACCGCCGCCCGGGCGGCCACCGGCACGCGATCCGGCGGCGCCACTTCGGCCCGCAGTCGAGCCGCCACGGCCCGTCCCCGCGGAACCACCGCGACCCGCGCCCGCCGATCCGGCCCGGGCCGATCCCGCGGCGCCACCGCGGCCCGTCCCGGCCGAACCCGCCCGGCCCGGGGTGGCGAAGTCACCGCGACCGCCGGCGGTGCGGGCGCCGCGGCCGCCGGAGGACGGTTCCGCACTTGCGGGGCGCCCGGAACGCGGCAGCTGGTCACTGCGGGCCCCCCGTTCGGTACTGCGCGGTCCCCCGGTACGGCCGGTGCGGGGCGTATCACCACCACCGCGGCGGGCGTCCCCGGTACGGGGGGCGCCGCGGCCGCGACCGGCCCGGTCGGCCTGGTCGCCACTTTTCCTACGATCCGGTATGCCATCACGGCGAGCGGGTGTCTTCACGTTTTCCTGTCAATCCTCGGCGCCGAGGTTCAGATCCTCCTCGGCGGGTTTTCGCAGCCTGGTGTAGCGGGGGTCCGTCTCCAGACTGTCGTTGATCTCATCGATCAGGTCCACCCCCGGCAACAGGGGCGCCAATGGCGGCAGATCGCTCAGCGACGCCAATCCGATCCGTTCCAGGAACAGTTCGGTGGTGCCGTACAGCGTGCCGTTGGTTTCCGGGTCGGTGCCCGCCTCGGTGATCAATCCCCTGGCCAGCAGGGTGCGCATCACACCGTCGACGTTGACACCGCGCACCGCGCTGACCCGAGCCCGGGTCACCGGCTGACGGTATGCCACCACCGCCAGCGTCTCCAGAGCCGCCCGGGTCAACTTCGACCGGGCGCCGTCGAGCAACATACGCTCCACATAGGGTGCGTACTCGCTGCGAGTATAGAAGCGCCACCCGTCCCCGGCGAAACGCAGATCGATTCCGCTGCGCCGGGCGGCCAGTTCCGCCGACATCTCCCGCAGGGTGCGCTCCACCCGCTGCGGGGCCTCGTCCAGGGCCGTGGCCAGCTGCTCCACCGGCGCCGGAGTGTCCACCACGAGCAGCAGCGCCTCGAGCGCCGCCCGGAATTCGTCGTCGTCCAACGGCTCGGGCGCGATATCGGTCACAGCCTCGGTCATCCGTAGTCCTCTTCTATGGTCACCGGCGCGGCGCCGCCGTCCCCGTCGTCGCCGATCCAGCGCACGGCGAGCGGGCCCAGCGGGTCGGGCTGGTCGAACTCGATCGTCTTACCCCGATACAGCTCGAGCAACGCCAGGAACCGCGCCACAATCTGGATCGGCGCCGCGCAATCGGCCACCAGCTCGGCGAACGTGGTCCATACCCCCACGCCCCGGGCGCGCAGCCGTTCCAGCACGAGCGTCGCCTGCTCCGCCACCGATATCGTATGCGCGTGCAGATGGTCCAGGCCCACGGTCGGCACCGGCCGCGGCCGGAACGCCGCCGCCGCGATGTCGGCGAAACCGGCCGCGTCGACCCCGAGGTCGACCTCCGGCAGCAGACTCGCGAATCGCTCCTCCAACCCGACACTGCGCGGATACCGGCGCAGCGCGGCCGCCTCCAGTTCCCCGAGCAACTCGGCGACCTGCTTGAACGCCCGATACTGCAGCAGCCGGGCGAACAGCAGATCCCGGGCCTCGAGCAACTCCAGATCGTCGGGGTCGGTCACCTCACCCGACGGCAGCAGCCGTGCCGCCTTCAGATCCAGCAGGGTCGCCGCCACCACCAGGAACTCGGTGGTCTGATCCAGGATCTTGTCCGTGCGCAGCGTATTGCCGGGCTGGTTCAACGCGGCGGTCAACGCCTTGGTGTAGGCGATGAACTCGTCGGTGACCTTGTGCAGCGCCACCTCGGTCACATCGAGACGGCGTTGCGAGATCAGCTGGAGCAGCAGGTCGAACGGACCTTCGAAATTGCTCAACCGCAGATGGAAACCGGACTTCTCCGCTGCCGCGCCCGCCGGATCCGCGGGCGCGGCGGGTTGGCCGATCGTCGACGATGCCGGGCGGGGCGGCCCACTCACCGACCGGACCGATGGATGACTTCCCGTGCCATCGCCCGATACGCCTCGGCACCACTGGATTTCGGCGCCCATGTGGTGATCGGTTCACCGGCGACGCTGGCATCCGGGAACCGGACCGTTCGCGCGATCGCGGTGTCGTAGACCAGTTCGCCGAACACCTCCACCACCCGCGCCATCACCTGGCGGGAATGCAGCAACCGGGCGTCGAACATGGTCACCACGATGCCGTACAGGCTCAGCCGCGGATTCAGCCGGTCCCGGACCTTCTCCACGGTGTCGTTGAGCAGGGCCAGCCCGCGCAACGAGAAGTACTCGCATTCCATCGGGATGATCACCCCGTCGGAGCAGGCGAGCGCGTTCACGGTGAGCAGACCGAGCGACGGCTGGCAATCGATGAGGATGTAGTCGTAGCGGTCGCGGATCGGTTCCAGCGCACGGCCCAGCGACTGCTCGCGGCCGACCTCGTTCACCAACTGGATCTCGGCCGCCGACAGGTCGATATTGCTGGGGAGCAGATCCAGGTTCTCGACCTTGGTCTGCGTGAGCACGTCATCGGCGCTCACCGGCGCTCCGATGAGCAGATTGTGCACGGTCAGATCGAGATCGTGGTGTGCCACACCCAGACCCGCCGACAGCGCGCCCTGCGGATCGAGATCCACCAGCAGTACCCGGCGGCCGTATTCGGCCAGCGCCGCACCCAGATTGATGGTCGAGGTGGTCTTGCCCACTCCGCCTTTCTGATTGCACATCGCCACGATGAGCGCGTTGCCCTCGTGCGACGGCTCGGGCGGATCCGGGACCGCGCGCAGGGGCCGACCCGTCGGCCCGAGCGCCGCGTCGGCAGGAACGGGTTCGGGGCCCGCGCCCCATACAGACGCGGCGCGATCGTCGCTCTCGGCGCCCTTGGGCGAGTCCGCCGCTCCGGCTGTCGTCACGATCCGCTGCTCCTTATACGTTCCTACCCGTCCGTCACCTCGTAGAGCGTAACGAGGCCGATCAAGGCACGGTCTCGCTTTCGCCACGGTCCGGCTAGTCCTAGACGCTACCGGTTGACCCCACTCGAGCGCCGCGTGTATCCGCGGCGTGTTGGTGTTCACGGCGCGGCCTGCGGCGTTGCGCCGAGAACACACCCACTCATCGCGCGCGCGGATGGGCCGTCGCCCAGACCTCGCGCAGCGTCCCCACCGTGACCAATGTGTAGATCTGGGTGGTGGTCACCGACGCGTGGCCCAGTAGTTCCTGGACGACCCGTACATCGGCGCCGCCGTCGAGTAGATGGGTGGCGAAGGAATGCCGGAGGGTGTGCGGGGACACCGTCGCGGTGATCCCGGCGTGCTCGGCGGCGCGCTGGAGTACCTGCCAGGCGCTCTGCCGGGACAAGCGGCCGCCGCGCACGTTCAGGAACACCGCGGCCGCCGCGCCGGGCGTATACCGGCGGGCCCGGGCCGCGAGGGCGGGCCGGCCGCGCACCAGGTAGGCGTCCACCGCGGCCAGCGCGGGGCGGCCGATGGGCACGATCCGCTGTTTACCGCCCTTACCGCGCAGGACGACAGCCCGGTCGTCGATATCGAGGTCGTCGATATCGAGTCCGACGGTCTCGGAGATCCGCGCGCCGGTCGAGTAGAGCAGTTCCAGCAGCGCCCGGTCACGCAACCCGCGCGCCGCGGCTTCGCCCCCGGTCCCGGCGCCGGCCTCCGCCGCGTCCAGCAGCCGCAACACCTGATCCACCGGGAGCGCTTTGGGCAGCCGCTGGCCCACCATCGGTGGTTTGACGGCTTGCGCGACATCGGCGCTGGTCAGCCCTTCGGCAGCCGCGAACCGGTGCAATCCCCGCACGGCGATCAATGCCCGCGCCACCGAGCCCGGCGCCAGCGGGGGACGGTGCGCGCCACCGGCCCGCAGGGCGACCGCGAACTCGGTGATATCGCGTTCCGCGACGGATGCCAGATCGGCGCGACCGCGTTCGCTCAGGAACTCCCGGTACCGGGACAGGTCCCGGCGGTACGCGGAGAGGGTGCTGCGCGCGGCACCCCGCTCCACGGCCAGATGGTCCAGGAAGATTTCGACCTCCCGCACCGCCGGCCCCCGGTCAGTCCGTGTCCCGCTGCGCGGCCTGGCGGCGCAGCAGTGCGTCCGGCTGGCCCGGCCACGGCGCGTCGGCCGGCCGGAGCGGCAGGCCGGCGGCATCGGCCGCGCTCAACGCCAGCAGACCGGCGACGGCGGTGGCGTTCACGATCGTCCCGGCCAGCGCCGCACGGACCGCCTCGGCGACCGGCATCCGCACCAACTCCAGGTCGGCTTCCTCGTGTTCGGGGTCCGGACGTTCGGTGTCGCTGAGCCCGCGCGCCAGATACACCCGCAGCGCCTCGTCGGTGAAACCCGGCGACAGCGCGACATCGACCAGCACCGACCACTCCCGGGCGGCCAGCCCGGTTTCCTCGGCGAGCTCACGGCGCGCGGCCTGCAACGGATCCTCGCCCTGGATATCGATCAGGCCGGCCGGGAGTTCGAGCAGCCGTTCCCCGAGCGGATGCCGGTACTGGCGGATCAGCACCACGCGGCCGTCGTCGTCGACCGCGACCACGGCGACCGCACCGTGGTGTTCGACGACCTCGCGTTCCACGACCCGCCCGTCCGGCATCTCCACCCGGTCCACCCGCAGCGCCAGGATCGCGCCCGAGTACACGACCCGGCTGTCGACCGTCGCGAAGGCGTGGCTGCCGGGCGCCGGGTTCGCGGGAGTCACGACACCCGCTCGGAGGTACCGGCCAGGGCTTCTTCACCGGGGATATCGACCGGCAGCCGTTCGGCCAATTTGTACCGCAGCGCGGCGGCGATCAGCTCGGCGAACAGCGGATGCGGCCGGGTGGGCCGGCTCTTCAGCTCCGGATGGGCCTGGGTGCCGACGAAGAAGGGGTGGATATCGGCGGGCAGTTCGACGAACTCCACCAGATGCCCGTCCGGGGAGGTGCCGCTGAACCGCAACCCACTGGCGGCGATCTTGTCGCGATAGGCGTTGTTCACCTCGTAGCGGTGCCGGTGCCGTTCGGAGACCTCGGTGGCGTGATAGGCCCGGGCCACGACCGACCCCTTCTCCAGGACCGCCGGATAGGCGCCGAGCCGCATGGTGCCGCCCAGATCGGCCTCCCCGGCCACGGCCTGTTCCTGGTCGGCCATGGTGGAGATCACCGGGTGCTCGGTCTCCGGTTCGAACTCGGCGGAGTTGGCGTCGGTGAGGCCCACCGACCGCGCGGCCTCGATCACCATGCACTGCAGGCCCAGGCACAGCCCGAGCAGCGGCAGCCCGCGGGTACGGGCGTGGTGGATGGCGCCGACCTTGCCCTCGATCCCCCGGATCCCGAATCCGCCGGGGATGAGGACCGCGTCCACATCGCGCAGAGCGGCCTGCGCGCCGGAAGGGGTCTCGCAATCGTCGGACCGGACCCAGCGCAGTTTCACCTTGGCCCGGTGCGCGAAACCACCGGCCCGCAGCGCCTCGGTCACCGACAGATAGGCGTCGGGCAGATCCACGTACTTGCCGACCAGCGCGACCTCCACCGTCTCCCGGGGCGCGTGGACACGGTCGAGGAGATCGCCCCAGATCGTCCAGTCCACATCCCGGAACGGCAGCCCGAGTTTGCGCACGACGTAGGCGTCGAGGGCCTCCCGGTGCAGCACCTTGGGGATGTCGTAGATCGACGGAGCGTCGGGGGTGGAGATACAGGCGTCGACGTCCACGTCGCACATCAGGGCGATCTTGTTCTTCAGGCCGGCCGGCACCTCGCGGTCACAGCGCAGGATCAGCGCGTCGGGCTGGATACCGATACTGCGCAGCGCGGCCACCGAATGCTGGGTGGGTTTGGTCTTGAGTTCGCCCGAGGGGGCCAGATACGGAACCAGCGAAACGTGCAGAAAGAAGACATTGTCGCGGCCGACGTCGTGACGGATCTGCCGGGCCGCCTCGAGGAACGGCTGCGATTCGATATCGCCCACCGTGCCGCCGATCTCGGTGATCACCACATCCGGTTCCTGCCCCTGCAGGTCCGGGCCGCGCATGGCCAGGATGCGCGCCTTGATCTCATCGGTGATGTGCGGGATGACCTGCACGGTATCGCCGAGGTATTCGCCGCGCCGCTCCTTGGCGATCACCGACGAGTACACCTGACCGGTGGTGACGTTGGCATCCCGGGACAGGTCCCGGTCGAGGAAGCGTTCGTAGTGCCCCACATCGAGGTCGGTCTCGGCCCCGTCCTCGGTCACGAACACCTCGCCGTGCTGGAACGGATTCATGGTGCCGGGATCGACGTTCAGATAGGGGTCGAGTTTCTGCATGGTGACCCGTAGCCCCCGCGCGGTCAGCAACTGACCGAGGCTGGAGGCGGTGAGACCCTTGCCGAGTGAGGAGGCCACGCCACCGCTGACGAAAATATGCTTGGTGGCTGTCCGCGCCTGAATCCGTGTATGACCCACGGGTCTTCACGGTAACACGAAACCCGGGAGACGATCGACCGCCACCCCCGGTTAACCATCCGATCGCCGTATCCGCCCGGCGCCGCGATCGGGGTACGGAGCGAAACCGGTCACCCTCGCCCCGGGAGCACCACCGGCCACTTCTCTCACACTTCCGCGCACAGGAGCCGCGGGACCGCCCGTTCCACGCGATGCTGCGTGATTGCGCGAGCCGCCCCGGATACCGCGTCGCATCCGGCCGCCGGGCGTGGCGCCCAGCGCTACCCGGGCCGGCTCAGCGTCTCCCGCACCCACAGATCGGCGCGATGCAGCAGGTCCTGCACCGGCGCGAGCACCTCGCTCCCGTGCCCGGCGGCCAGTACCGCCACGATCAGCACGACAAGCGCGGCCAGGACCAGAAGCGCCATCAGCGTGCCCGGCACCCGGCTCCGGTACAGCGTGGCCACCGCGGTGGCGTCCATGATCGCGCCCCCGACCTTCAGACGTGTCAGGAATGTCGCGGGGTTGCTGTCCCGGCGGCACCGGTCGAAGAATTCCTCCAGGGAGGCGGGCGCGCCCGCCGTGACGATGAGCGCGGCGCCGCAGTGATGCGCGAGCAGCAGCGCCAGGTCCGCGGGCGTCCCGGAGCACGGGAAGGTGATCGCGCCGATCCCCAGTTCCTTGACCCGGTCCAGCCCCTCCGCATAGCCGTCCAGTTCCGCCGGCACGATCAGCTCCGCGCTGCCGGTGAGTATTTTCGCGGGGAGCAGCTCGGGGTTGGCGACGATCAGATCCAGCCGGTAGCCCGCGCGCCGGACGGTCTCCGCGCCCTGCCCCACCCCGATCATGATCGGGGCGTACTCCTTGATGAAGGGTTTGAGCTTTTTCAGCTCCTCGGCATGTCCGGGACCGTCACCGACCACCACCACCTGCCGGCCGTTCAGGTTCAGATCCGGATGGGGCACCCCGATACCGTCCATGAGCAGCGACGATTCGGTCCGAATGAAGTCGAGAGTGCCGCCGGCGAACGCTTCGAGATGGCCGGCGAGACCGTTGCGCGCTTCCGACAGCCGGTCGGCCACCGCGGTTTCGTCGAGTTCGAGGCATTCGACCAGCACCTCGGGTTCCCGGCGGGTGAGCCGGTCGGCGTAGACGACCCCGTTCTCGATCCGTACCTTCGCGCCGTCCTTGATCCGGCCGAAGGCGTCGGAGGTGACCGTATCCAGCAGCAGCACACCGCCGGCCACCAAGAGTTCGGGTCCCGGGTTGGGATAGCGCCCGGAGATCGAGGGCGAGGTGTTCACCACCGCCGCCACCCCGGCCGCGAGCAGCCGATCGGCGGTGACCTGATCCATGTCCATTTCGTCGAGGACCGCGATATCACCGGGTTCCACGCGTTCGAGCAGCCGCCGGGTATCGCGGTCGACCCGGGCGGTGCCGGTCCGGCCGGGCAGCGTCTCCGAATTCTTCGACAGCAGCGCCAGCATCCTCATGCAGCGATGATCGCCGCAAACCCTCAACCATTGATGGAGACACGCCGCAAGTCGATACTCAACAGCTATTGATCGGTTACCTAGTGTGCCCGGCGGCCTCGCCGCGGCACGGAAATCCGCTGCCATGCGCCGTAGGCTGCCCTGGACAGCTATACGAAGAGGAGTCTCCATGGCCAGCACCACCGTCGATACCGTGATCGCCGCCCCGCGCGCGACCGTGTACCGGCTGTTCGCCGACCGCGAGAGCATCGATCCGTTTCTTGCGGTGAACGTCACGCTCGTCACACCGGGCACCACCGACCGAGAAGGTGTCGGCGCCCGGCACAAGATCGGTATCGGCCCGGTCGGGGTGGTCGAGGAGATCACCGCGCTGGTGCCGAACGAGCGGATGGAGTACAAGATCGTCAAAGGCGCCCCGGTGAAGAGCCATACCGGCGTCATCACCTTCGCCGACGCCGACAACGGCACCCGGGTCACCTACACCATGACCTCCGACCCGTCCCTCCCCGTGCCGGCCAAGGTGCTCGAAATCGGCCTCAAAGGCCTGATCAACCAGTTCATCTCCGCCGCGCGCAAAGCCGTCGACTGACCTGCCGGCGCATGAGGTCGGAGCCGCGCTGCCGCGCCGGACGAGATCCTCGGCCGGTACCGGCTCTCTCCGGCACGTCGGCAGCCGGTACCGGTCCACGTACCGGCGTCGACGACGGGTTCGCCACCGGCCTCGGGCGGATGCGGCCGGTGGTACGCGTAGCGTAGGCGCCGCCGCCGGGCCGGTTTTCCGTTCGATTCGGCGGGCGACATCATCGTCGCTGTCGTCGCAGGCGCCGGTACCACACCGCAACGTAGGACAAGCGTCCGCGTACCGGGCGCTGAATCCACGGCCATCGGCGGACCACCGCCGCGACTCACCGTGATCCGGCCCGACCTCGGGCTCCCCCAAGGCCGCACGCGGATTGCCCGCCGAGACCGGCAGCCCCCGGTTCGCCCTGACCACCCGGATGTCCGCGCCCGGAGAACGCGGGTCCCGGAGCCCGAGGTCGTCGGCGGCCCGGGCTGCGAACTCGAACGCGAATACACCGGCGAGCCGGGTGGTGAAGAAAGAGCCCACCGGAGCGTGCTGAACACCGCTCGGCACCGCGGACCGGGCCGACCACCGGTCAGTACGCCGCCATCCGCTCGGCGCGGGCGGTGTTCAGCAACTCCCAGGCGTGCGCGCGACCGGTCTCGGTATCGTCGAGCCCGGCCAGCATGCGGGCCAGCTCCACGATCCGCTCGTCCTGGGTCAGCGCCCGGACCCCCGAATTCACGGCGCCCTCGCCGTCATCGGATTTGTTGACCACCAGATGCGTATCGGCGAATGCCGCAACCTGCGCCAGATGCGTCACCACAATGACCTGATGGGTGCGTGCCAGCCGGGCCAGCCGCCGCCCGATCTCCACCGCCGCCCGGCCGCCGACACCGGCGTCCACCTCGTCGAACACCATCGTCGCCCCGTGCTCGGCACCGGCCAGTACCACTTCCAGGGCCAGCATCACCCGGGACAGCTCACCGCCGGACGCGCTCTTGCTCAACGGCAGCGACTGCGCACCGGAATGCGCGGCCAGCCGGAACTCCACCTCGTCCACCCCGGCCGGACCGGCGTGCAGTTCGGCGCCGTCGATCAGCAGCGGCGCGGAATCCTGCGCACCGGCCGGCAGCGGCCGCACCTCGACCTCCAACCGTGCCTTGCCCATGGCGAGCCCGCTCAGCTCCTCGGTCACCGCCGCCGCCAGATCACCCGCGGCGGCGGTCCGCGCCCGCGACAGTTTCACCGCCGCGGCCCGCACTCGTTCCGCCCCCGTCTCGACCTCGGCGGTCAGCGCCGCGAGGGTCTCCTCTGAGACATCCAGCGAATCCAGCCGGGTCCGCGCCTCGTCCGCCCACGCGATCACGCCATCGATATCGGGTGCGTATTTACGGGTCAGCGATTTCAACTCCGCCTGCCGCGACAGCATGGATTCCAGCGCGCCGGGGTCCGACGGCAGATCCGACAGATAACCGCTCAGTTCGGTGGTCAGATCCACCACCACCGCGATCGCCTCCGCCAGCCGGGGCGACAGCGCCGCCAGCGCCGGATCCTCGGCGCCTTCCACCCGGGATCGGGCCACGCCGAGCGCGTCCAGCGCCCCGACCCCTTCGCCGGGGTTGTCGGCCGGACCGGCGAGCGCCTCGTGCGCGGTCGCCGCCGCCTCTCGGAGCGAATCCAGATCACTGAGCCGCCGGATCTCCGCGACCAGGCGCTCGTCCTCTCCCGGCTCCGGTGCGACGGCGTCGATTTCGGCCAGCGACTGGGTGAGCCGTTCTGCCTCGGCCGCCATCTCCCGGCCGCGCGCGGTGCGCTCCAGCAGCCTCGTCCGGGCATCCAGCCAGGCACGGCGGTGTTCGATGTAGTCCCGCAGCAGCGGTCCCACCGTCGCGTCGGCGAACTGGTCCAGCGCGTGCAACTGCTGTTCGGGACGCTGTAATCGCAACTGGTCGTTCTGGCCGTGCACGGTGAGCATCGGCGCGGTGAAATCGGCCAGCACCGAGGCCGGTACCCCACGACCGCCCAGGTGCGCCCGCGACCGCCCGTCGCTGCCGACCGTGCGGATCGCGATCACCGTGCCGTCGTCGTCGGCCACGGCCGCAGCCGACTCCAGCACCCCTTCGGCTTCGGCACGCGCGGACTCGTTCAGCTCGTCGAGCGTGAACCGGCCCTCCACCACCGCCCGATTCGCGCCGAGCCGGACCCGCCCGGCATCGGCGCGCGCACCGCTCAGCAGGTGCAGACTGGTGACCACCATCGTCTTGCCCGCTCCGGTTTCCCCGGTGAGCACAGTCAGCCCTTCGTGGAATTGCGCGGTGGCCGTCGAGATGACGCCCAGTCCGTCAATTCTTATCTCTGTCAGCACGTGTGCCCTCCGTTCGCCGCCGGCCCCGCCAACCCGTGACCGGCAGCTCGAACTTGCGCACCATCCGATCCGCGAACGGCGCGGAATCCAGTCGCACCCACCGCACCGGCTCGGCACCCCGGACCGCTTCGACCCGGCCGCCCCGCGGCAGCGCGAGGGTGCGCCTGCCATCCAGGAAAACTATCGCATCGTGGCCGGTGGCAACGGATTCGACCGCGATTCGTGAATCCGGGCTGGTGACCAGTGGCCGAGCGAACAGGGCGTGCGCGTTGCTCGGAATCACCAGCAGCGCTTCCAGTTCCGGCCACACCACCGGCCCGCCCGCGGAGAAAGCATACGCCGTCGATCCGGTAGGGGTCGCGACAAGGATTCCGTCACAACCGTAGGACGAGACCGGTCGCCCGTCGACTTCGAGTACCACTTCGAGAACACCCATCCGGGCCGCGTTCTCGATACTGGCCTCGTTCAGCGCCCAGCCCCGTTCGATGATCTCGTCGTCGAGCCGGATATTGACGTCCAGGGTCATCCGCTGTTCGACGCGGTAGTCGCGCCGAACGACCTGGGCGAGCGCCTCGTCCAGGTTCTCCGCCTCGGCCTCGGTGAGAAATCCGATCCGCCCCAGGTTGATACCCAGCACCGGGACCGTCACCTGGCGGGCCAGTTCCGCGGCACGCAGCAGCGTGCCGTCACCGCCGAGCGCCAGCACCATCTCACAGCCCAGTGCCGCGTCGGGCTCGTGCGCGACCACCTGCACCGGATATCCGCAGGGGTCGGCGATCGGCTCGGTATCGGCCTCGAATCGGGTGCTGTAGGCCTCGTCCGCCAGCACCCGCAATCCGATTCCGGCCTCCGCACAGATCTTCGCGACCCGATGCGCCGTGTCACTGATCTCGGCCCGTCCGGGATGGGAGACCAGCAGGATCTCCCGCGGCCGGGACGCCTCCGCGTTCACTGTGGCCCCTCCTCGACTGCCCGTCGCACCATTTCCCCCACCTCGTCGGCGGTGTAGCTCGCCGACTCCTCCCGGCGCAGCCACAGAAAGTATTCGACATTGCCGGACGGACCGGGCAACGGACTGGCCACCACACCGCGGGCCTGCAACCCCAGATCCGCGGCAGCGGCGGCGACCGAACACACCGCGTCGGCCCGCAGCTGCGGATCCCGCACCACTCCGCCGGATCCGACCCGGTCCTTGCCGACCTCGAACTGCGGTTTCACCATCGGCAGTAGATCGGCGCCCGGCACCACGCAGCCCGCCAGCGCGGGCAGTACCAGCGTCAGCGCGATGAACGAGAGATCGGCGACCACCAGTTCCACCGGCCCGCCGATATCCTCGCCGGTCAGGCTCCGCACATTGGTCCGGTCGTGCACGCGCACCCGGTCGTCGGTACGCAGCCGCCACACCAGCTGCCCGTAGCCCACATCGACCGCGACCACTTCACGCGCGTCCCGGCTGAGCAGCACATCGGTGAAACCGCCGGTCGAGGCCCCGGCGTCGAGGCAGCGCCGGCCCGCGACCCGCAGCCCCCGCGGTTCGAACGCCTCCAGCGCGCCCAGCAGTTTGTGCGCCCCACGCGAGGCCCAGGTGACCTCGTCGACCTGTTCTTTGACCACCAATGGAGTACCGGTCTCCACCGCGGTCGCCGGTTTCACCGCGACAGTGCCGTTGATCAGCACCCGTCCGGCGCCGATCAACTCCACCGCGTGTTCCCGTGACCGCGCCAGACCACGGCGGACCAGTTCCGCGTCCACCCGCGCCCGCCTGGCCACCTCAGATCTTGTCCACCGTGGCCAGCGCCCGCACCAGCACCTCGTGTGCCTGGTCCAGGATGTGCGCACGGCGGGCCAGATCGGCGCCGACGGAATCGTCCCCGGTCGCGCCTCCGGTGTTCGGCACGGGCCCGAGTTCGGCGAGCAGGTCGCGGACCTCGGCGCGAATGCGATCCGGGTCGGCGGGTTCACCGTGCCCGGCGGCCCCGGGCAGATGCCGACCGGGCAGCGGCACCCCGGAGCGGGCGGTGCCGGGAGTGTTCGGGCGGGAAGTCGGGGTAGTCATCGTGAGCTCAACGCTATCGGATTTCCGAACGGGGCGCGCGCACCGTCAGCGCCCGGCCCGGATACGCCCGCAGTTGCGCGCGCACATCCCCCGGGGCGACGCGGCCCGGCACCGGCGGCTGCCGCAGGGCGTCCAGACCGTCGGCGACATACGTGGGTAGTTCCTCTTCCGGCAGACCGATCAGTTCGGCGGCAGTACTGACCCCGGTCAGTACGAGCAGCGAATCCAGATCCACGGCTTGCGCACCGGAGATATCGGTGTCGAGCCGGTCGCCCACGACCAGCGCCGCACGCGTATCCGCCCGGACCAGCGCATCTTCGAGCAGCGGCGGATACGGCTTACCCGCCACCACGGGTTCCAGATCGGTGGCGGCCCGCAGCGCCGCGACCATCGCGCCGTTGCCCGGCGCGAGTCCGCGCTCGTTCGGCAGCGTCCGGTCGGTATTGGCCGCCACCCACACCGCGCCTGCCCGCAACGCATAGGCCGCCTCGGCCAGGTCCGGCCAGGCCGTCTGCGGCGAATGTCCCTGGACGACCGCCGCCACCGTCTCCGTCGCCCGGCGCACCGGTTGCAGGCCGGCCGTCTTGATCTCCGCCGCCAGATCGTCGGAGCCCACGACCAGCACCTCCGATCCGGGCACCAGCCGCTCGGCGAGCAACCGGCTCGCCGCCTGCGCGCTGGTCACCACATCCGCCTCCGTCGCCGGATACCCCAGCTCGGCCAGGTGCGCCGCCACGCTGCCGGCCGCCCGGCTCGCGTTATTGGTGACATACACCGATCGCTGGGTCCCGCCGGCCAGCGCCTCGGGCGCACCGTCGATCACGTCGGCACCCCGGTAGAGGGTCCCGTCCAGATCCAGTAGCAGCGCCTCGTACCTGTCCCGCAACGGTGTCTCACTCGCTTCCCGCACACCCCGGACCCTACGTCCTGCCCCCGACGCCCCTGGCACCAGCCGCTTCCCGCCACCCACACGACCACCCCGATCGACGGGCGACCGACGTCCTGGGGCGAGGAGGGCAGTATCGATGTTCGCTGCCCGGGCACTACTTGGATAGCGCTTGCGCCGAGGTGGAAGCCATAGCTGGGGTTCCGGTAGCCGGGCCGGCGGGTAGCGCGAGGCCGATCACCTCGGAGGTGCCGGCCGGACCGCTGTTGTTCTCCGCGCCCACCTGCCCACGAATCCCGGTCCACAAGGCATCGCCCTGGCAGCACCCGCCCGGTCCGCACGGCCCGGGGCCGCAACTCCCGTCACGCCAACGGCGGACGCCCCGCCCGTCGCCTCCGGCCGCGGTGAACACGGTGCGCGGGCGCCGATGAATTCCCGCGCCGCGACCCGTCGGAACCGGAGAGAGGCCGGCCCGCAGCGGCCGACCGGCGACTTCATCGAGGAGAACCGTGACTGCCGACCCGACCGACCGCACAGCCGAACCCGAACTGCTCGAAATCGCCGAAACGATTACCGCCGTGGTGCGCGGCCGGGTCGCGCCGGCGCAGACGATCTCGTTCTTCGACACCTCGTTCGGCATCCTCCCACCGGCTATCGCCGCACAGGAGGCCGCGATCACCGGCCCGGCTCTCGCCCGGTGGGGGGACGCTTCCGCGGAGGCCACGGAACTGGAGGTGGGCTTCCCCGTCGACCGGCGGATCAGCCCCGACGGGGACGTCGTCCCCGGGGTGCTCCCGGCGGGCCGGGTCGCCCGGGTGTTGCATTACGGCGCATTCGACGCGCTGGGCGTCACCTGGGACCGCCTGCACGGCTGGATCACCGAGCAGGGTCTGGTTCCGGGAGCCGACCGCTGGGAGGTCTACCTCACCGAACCCGATCCGCATATGGACCCGGCCGATCTGCGGACCGAGCTCAACTGGTCGGTCACCCGGCTTTGACCGCCGTGGGTCAGGCTTCGCCGGTCAGCTCGGCCGCGCGCTCCTCGGCATCGGTTTCGCCGTCGAGGTCGGCGGCGGCCGCGTTGAAGAACCAGGTTTGTCCCTCATCGGTACGACCGGCCGCGACCAACGCGTCGGCGTAGGCATAGAACAGCCGGGCAGGACCCGAACCGGTGCGGGACGGGTCGAGGTCGGAGGTCTGCAGGGTCACCACGGCCTGGTCGTATTGACCGAGGTCCATCCGCGCGCCCGCGACCACAATCCGCAGTTCGATCGCCTCGTCGCCGGTCAGCGCCCGGCCCTCGTCGCTGCGGCCGATCTCGATCGCGCGTTCGGGCCGGCCGAGACCGCGTTCGCAGTCCGCCATCACCGCGAGCAGGCCGGACCCGCCCGCCATCCGCCGGGCCGCGCGCAGCTCTGACAGAGCCTCGGCCCATTCCCCGGCGTGATAAGCGACGACGCCGGCGGTCTCCCGTACGACGGCAATCCGTCCCGCCCGCTGCCGCGCGGCCCGCGCGTGGGCCAAAGCGAGCTGCGGATCGTCATCGAGCATCTGCACGGCCATAGCCAGATGCCGGGCGACGGTGTCCGCATTCCCCTTGTCGAGACTCAGCAGATCGCGCCGGATCGAGGAATCGAGATCACCGGCCTGGACCTCATCGGGCAGGTCGGGCTCGTCGGGACGCGGCGGGCGGCGATCGGCCCCACGGCCCCCACCCTCACCGCCCCGACGCCGGGGTCCTCCGGCGTCGCCACCACGAGAGAATCCCGGACCGCTGTTGCTCTCCACCGGTCCTACCCGGTCCCGGCGCGGCCGGTCGCTTCCGCGGTCCGGCCGGTCGGACGCACCGCGCCCACCGAAACGACGCTCATCGCTCCCACGCTCCGGCCGGTCCGACCCACCCCGTCCACCGAAGCGGCGGTCGTCGGCACCCCGATCGGGCCGATCGGCCGCACCCCGTCCACCGAAACGACGCTCATCGGCACCGCGAGCGGACTGCTCGGACGGGCGCCCACCGAACCGGCGGTCGTCCGGACCGCCTCGGCTGTCCGCACGCCCGGCGCCGCGATTGTCCCGGCCTCGGTCCGAGTCACCGGAAGAAGAGCCCCCCTGCGACCGGAAGTCCCCGCGGTCACGCGTTCCGTACTCCCGTTTGTCACCGTCCTGACGCGACTGCGGCCGCGGACCACGGGATCGATTGTCCTCCCAGTTCGACCGCGCCCCTTCGCCCCGGAAACCCGAGCGGCCTCCCGCCCGGTCGGCACCGCGGTCCCGCTGCCCCGGAGATCCGGGCCGCTCCCCGCGGCCGGCGCGATCGGCCCGCTGCGGGCCGCGGGGTCGGTCGCCACCGAATCCGCTACCGCCGGACGCCGGACGCCCCGCGCCCCTGGCGTCCGGTTCGCTGCTCCGGCCGGCATCGCCGCGATTGTCGTCCCGGCGGAAACCGCCCCGGCCACTCGAACGGCCGGTATCTCCTGTACCGCCGGAATCGCCACCCGAGCGCCTGCCGTCACCGGCGCCCTCGCCGCGACGGAAGCCGGCGTCGGGCCCGGAAGAATTGCGCCGGAACGGTTTCCGGCCATTGTTCTGTTCCGGCACGGCGGGTCCCTCTCTCGGTTACCAGTCTGGATCAATGGAGTGCGACGGCAACACGGTCGAACCGCCGACAATGGTGGATTTGTGCTCACACCAAGTTTACGGGCCATATCACCGTAGGCAGAAATGCAGGTAGGGGACCCACGAATGGGTCCCCTACCTTGAAAGTATGTTCCGGCGGTGTCCTACTCTCCCACACCCTGTCGAGTGCAGTACCATCGGCGCTGGCAGGCTTAGCTTCCGGGTTCGGAATGGGACCGGGCGTTTCCCTGCCGCTATAACCGCCGTAACTCTATGAAACTATCCACAGAGAGCCACCCGCACTCTGCCGGGGAATGATTTCCGGGTTTGTGTGGTGTCTTCTGTATCTGTGTGTTGTTTCAGATACTGCACAGTGGACGCGTAGCAATCTTTGTTCGGTAAGCCCTCGGCCTATTAGTACCGGTCACCTCCACACGTTACCGTGCTTCCAGTTCCGGCCTATCAACCCCATGGTCTGTAGGGGGCCTTAACCACTCTAGGTGGTGGGAAACCTCATCTTGGAACAGGCTTCCCGCTTAGATGCTTTCAGCGGTTATCCCTTCCGAACGTAGCCAACCAGCCGTGCCCCTGGCGGGACAACTGGCACACCAGAGGTTCGTCCGTCCCGGTCCTCTCGTACTAGGGACAGCCTTCCTCAAGTTTCCAACGCGCGCGGCGGATAGAGACCGAACTGTCTCACGACGTTCTAAACCCAGCTCGCGTGCCGCTTTAATGGGCGAACAGCCCAACCCTTGGGACCTACTCCAGCCCCAGGATGCGACGAGCCGACATCGAGGTGCCAAACCATCCCGTCGATATGGACTCTTGGGGAAGATCAGCCTGTTATCCCCGGGGTACCTTTTATCCGTTGAGCGACACCGCTTCCACATGCCGGTGCCGGATCACTAGTCCCGACTTTCGTCCCTGCTCGACATGTCTGTCTCACAGTCAAGCTCCCTTGTGCACTTGCACTCGACACCTGATTGCCAACCAGGCTGAGGGAACCTTTGGGCGCCTCCGTTACATTTTGGGAGGCAACCGCCCCAGTTAAACTACCCACCAGGCACTGTCCCTGAACCAGATCATGGTCCGAGGTTAGAGGTCCAATACGATCAGAGTGGTATTTCAACGACGACTCACCGAGCACTGGCGTGCCCGTTTCACAGTCTCCCACCTATCCTACACAAACCGTACCGAACACCAATACCAAGCTATAGTGAAGGTCCCGGGGTCTTTTCGTCCTGCCGCGCGTAACGAGCATCTTTACTCGTAATGCAATTTCGCCGAGTCTGTGGTCGAGACAGCTGAGAAGTCGTTACGCCATTCGTGCAGGTCGGAACTTACCCGACAAGGAATTTCGCTACCTTAGGATGGTTATAGTTACCACCGCCGTTTACCGGGGCTTAAATTCTCAGCTTCGCGCCGAAGCGCTAACCGGTCCTCTTAACCTTCCGGCACCGGGCAGGCGTCAGTCCGTATACATCGTCTTACGACTTCGCACGGACCTGTGTTTTTAGTAAACAGTCGCTTCTCACTGGTCTCTGCGGCCCAAACCAGCTCACGGCGTAAAGCCGGTCACCAGCTCGGGCCCCCCTTCTCCCGAAGTTACGGGGGCATTTTGCCGAGTTCCTTGACCACAGTTCTCTCGATCGCCTTAGTATTCTCTACCTGACCACCTGTGTCGGTTTGGGGTACGGGCCGTGTACCAACTCACTAGAGGCTTTTCTCGGCAGCATAGGATCACTGAATTCGCCTCAATCGGCTACGCATCACCTCTCAGGCACATGTTGTGCGGATTTGCCTACACAACGCCCTACAGGCTTACACCAGTACAACCACTGACTGGCCCAGCTACCTTCCTGCGTCACCCCATCGCTTGACTACTACACCCAGGGTCGCGCGCAGCCGCTTTCAGCCTCCCGAAGGAGGTCCGTCCGCATTTGGGCGCTTAGCACAGATGATTCGCCATTGGGCGCGGATACACGGGTACGGGAATATCAACCCGTTGTCCATCGACTACGCCTGTCGGCCTCGCCTTAGGTCCCGACTCACCCTGGGCGGATTAACCTGGCCCAGGAACCCTTGGTCATTCGGCGGACGAGTTTCTCACTCGTCTTTCGCTACTCATGCCTGCATTCTCACTCGCGCAGCCTCCACAACTAGGTCACCCCGCTGCTTCCCTGGCTACACGACGCTCCCCTACCCAGCCACACCACTGCACACCAGACCGTAATCCGATGTGGATGTATTGTGCGACTGCCGCGGCTTCGGCGGTGTACTTGAGCCCCGCTACATTGTCGGCGCAGGATCACTCGACCAGTGAGCTATTACGCACTCTTTCAAGGGTGGCTGCTTCTAAGCCAACCTCCTGGCTGTCTGCGCAATCCCACATCCTTTTCCACTTAGTACACGCTTAGGGGCCTTAGCCGGCGATCTGGGCTGTTTCCCTCTCGACTACGAAGCTTATCCCCCGCAGTCTCACTGCCGCGCTCTCACTCACCGGCATTCGGAGTTTGGCTGATTTCGGTAAGCTTGTGGGCCCCCTAGACCATCCAGTAGCTCTACCTCCGGTGAGAAACACGCGACGCTGCACCTAAATGCATTTCGGGGAGAACCAGCTATCACGGAGTTTGATTGGCCTTTCACCCCTACCCACAGCTCATCCCCTCAGTTTTCAACCTAAGTGGGTTCGGGCCTCCACGACGTCTTACCGTCGCTTCACCCTGGCCATGGGTAGATCACTCCGCTTCGGGTCTAGAACACGCGACTCAAACGCCCTATTCGGACTCGCTTTCGCTACGGCTACCCCACACGGGTTAACCTCGCCACATGCCACTAACTCGCAGGCTCATTCTTCAAAAGGCACGCCATCACCCCCCACAGCAAGCTGTGCAGAGGCTCTGACGGATTGTAAGCGCACGGTTTCAGGTACTATTTCACTCCCCTCCCGGGGTACTTTTCACCTTTCCCTCACGGTACTAGTCCGCTATCGGTCACCAGGGAGTATTCAGGCTTACCGGGTGGTCCCGGCAGATTCACAGCAGATTTCACGGGCCCGCTGCTACTCGGGCACTCACTACAACAGAGAACATGTTTTCGCCTACCGGACTCTCACCGTCTACGGTTGGCCGTCCCAGACCAATTCGACTAACACGAACTTTTCTGACTGTTGCTCGCCACGGCAGTGACAAGAAAGTGAGCCCCACGACCCCACACGTGCAACGCCTGCCGGCTATCACACACGCATGGTTTAGCCTCATCCGCTTTCGCTCGCCACTACTCACGGAATCACATGTTGTTTTCTCTTCCTGTGGGTACTGAGATGTTTCACTTCCCCACGTTCCCTCCACACACCCTATATATTCAGATGCGGGTAACACGACATCACTCGTGCTGGGTTTCCCCATTCGGACACCCTCGGATCACAGCTCGGTTGACAGCTCCCCGAGGCTTATCGCAGCCTCCTACGTCCTTCATCGGCTCCTGGTGCCAAGGCATCCACCGTACGCTCTTAAAAACTTACAAAACAAAGATGCTCGCGTCCACTGTGCAGTTCTCAAACAACACACCCACCCGAACCTTGCACCCGCACCAGCCGAGGACCAAAAACCCTCGCGGTATGAACGGAGATCCGAGCGGATCGTATTTTTTGCCTGGAAAGAACGTCTGTTCTTTCAGGACCCAACAGTGTGTTGATATATCCACCACGACCAGGACACAGAGTTCCCAACCGAAGGCGATGGAGGTTGTCAGCGTTCCACCCATGAGCAACCATCGGAAAACATTCGCTTCCGAAATGGCTCTGCCACAACCAGAACTCGACTCTTCGAGCCGGCGTGGAGAATGCTCCTTAGAAAGGAGGTGATCCAGCCGCACCTTCCGGTACGGCTACCTTGTTACGACTTCGTCCCAATCGCCGATCCCACCTTCGACGGCTCCCTCCACAAGGGTTAGGCCACCGGCTTCGGGTGTTACCGACTTTCATGACGTGACGGGCGGTGTGTACAAGGCCCGGGAACGTATTCACCGCAGCGTTGCTGATCTGCGATTACTAGCGACTCCAACTTCACGGGGTCGAGTTGCAGACCCCGATCCGAACTGAGACCGGCTTTAAGGGATTCGCTCCACCTCACGGTATCGCAGCCCTCTGTACCGGCCATTGTAGCATGTGTGAAGCCCTGGACATAAGGGGCATGATGACTTGACGTCGTCCCCACCTTCCTCCGAGTTGACCCCGGCAGTCTCTCACGAGTCCCCGCCATTACGCGCTGGCAACATAAGATAAGGGTTGCGCTCGTTGCGGGACTTAACCCAACATCTCACGACACGAGCTGACGACAGCCATGCACCACCTGTACACCGACCACAAGGGGGCCTACATCTCTGCAGGTTTCCGGTGTATGTCAAACCCAGGTAAGGTTCTTCGCGTTGCATCGAATTAATCCACATGCTCCGCCGCTTGTGCGGGCCCCCGTCAATTCCTTTGAGTTTTAGCCTTGCGGCCGTACTCCCCAGGCGGGGTACTTAATGCGTTAGCTACGGCACGGATCCCGTGGAAGGAAACCCACACCTAGTACCCACCGTTTACGGCGTGGACTACCAGGGTATCTAATCCTGTTCGCTACCCACGCTTTCGCTTCTCAGCGTCAGTTACTTCCCAGAGACCCGCCTTCGCCACCGGTGTTCCTCCTGATATCTGCGCATTTCACCGCTACACCAGGAATTCCAGTCTCCCCTGAAGTACTCTAGTCTGCCCGTATCGCCTGCAAGCTTAAGGTTGAGCCCCAAGTTTTCACAGATGACGTGACAGACCGCCTACAAGCTCTTTACGCCCAGTAATTCCGGACAACGCTCGCACCCTACGTATTACCGCGGCTGCTGGCACGTAGTTGGCCGGTGCTTCTTATACTCCTACCGTCACTTTCGCTTCGTCGGAGTCGAAAGAGGTTTACAACCCGAAGGCCGTCATCCCTCACGCGGCGTCGCTGCATCAGGCTTCCGCCCATTGTGCAATATTCCCCACTGCTGCCTCCCGTAGGAGTCTGGGCCGTGTCTCAGTCCCAGTGTGGCCGGTCGCCCTCTCAGGCCGGCTACCCGTCGTCGCCTTGGTAGGCCATTACCCCACCAACAAGCTGATAGGCCGCGGGCTCATCTTGCACCGATAAATCTTTCCACCCCTGATCATGCAACCAAAGGTCATATCCGGTATTAGACCCAGTTTCCCAGGCTTATCCCAGAGTGCAAGGCAGATCACCCACGTGTTACTCACCCGTTCGCCGCTCGTGTACCCCGAAGGGCCTTACCGCTCGACTTGCATGTGTTAAGCACGCCGCCAGCGTTCGTCCTGAGCCAGGATCAAACTCTCCGTTGAAGACTCACAATCACACCCGAAGGCGCAATCAAAAGTACAAACTAGAGTCCGAAAACCCAGCAAAACAAATCGCCAGCTGGAATTTAGCTGACTTAAATGTTCGATCCTCCACACGGGGGTATGAAGAACCGAAACCAAATCAAATATTTGGCACTGACATTCATCAACACACTATTGAGTTCTCAAAGAACACACGCACACA